>JAILNW010000365.1 GCA_024691145.1 Lachnospiraceae bacterium | reverse complement strand
GTATCAATATAGGAATGCTTTCCATGTCCTAAAGTAACACAATACTTTGACTTTATCTTTTCACCAGTTTTTGTCTCAATTTCAATAAGTACATCCAAACTTTTACTAAAACTTGTATCAATATTATACATAATCTGATTTATAGCCACAATACTTCCAGCGTAAATACATTCAGGTTCATTATCGTATCTTAAATAAACATTTGTTTTTTTTGCATCATAATTACGATATATACTCAAACTGTTATCACCTTCTGAAGCATCAAATTCATAATAATCTTTCCTGTAATTAGATATATATCTGCATATATTATTGGAAGATTCAGACGTTTTAATATTAAACTCTTCTGCATTTGTTCGTACATCGTTACTTATTATAGCACCTTCAATATTTACTTTTTTTGAATTAATTACTACTTTACCACTAGGTGCAATTATTAATCCTTTAAAATTAAATTCCTCACACTCTATATAAATATTACAATTTGAATATAAATAAATCACTTTTTCATTATAAATTTTTTTGCAGCAAATATCTATATTTCCTTCTGTGTGAATTCCCCCAGTAATGTTGCATTCATCATCTCTTAATATTACATCAAAATCAGTTCTAAATGGCTTGGAAAAATCCTCTTCATCACCAACAAATCTTTTTTTATTTTCTTTCTTTTCAGTGATATGGCAACAATCAAATGGCCTATATATCTCATTTACATCTTGAGGCGCAGTAACATAACAATAAATCCCCATTCTAAAATCATCCCGGTTCATCTCTACTTCTTCGCCATTTACCATGAAGGGACATTCAATCTTTCTATATTCATCAGTAGAGCCCTTTACCATATTATCAAGATGTGAAGATAATATTTTTTCTTCCTCTTCCTTTGAAATTTCTTTTGTATTCTGCGAATCATTATCTTTTTCTGAAGTGATATTATTTTTACTGAAAACCTTTCCTTTTAGTACCACTGCAACTACAACCACCAATAAAACTGCAATCACACTGCCTGCAACTATTTTTGCTTTTTTACTTTCTAATAACTTCCTCATAAAAACCTCCTTAAAATATCCATTATATACATAATGTCCCCGAAAAGTAAACAATCTTACAAGAAAATTATAGACAGCACTGTATTACTTTTTCGAACTCCATATTTCCGCCAAATAAATCAAGAGCACTTCCAATTGTAACATCAAGTTTGTTTTGTCCAAGGGTTTTTAGTTTATTTAAATCATCAAAAGATGACACTCCCCCTGCATATGTAACAGGTATTTTAGACCATTTTCCAAGAAGTCCTGCAAGTTCCTCTTCTATACCTTGAGCTTTCCCCTCAACATCCACAGCATGTATAAGGAATTCGTCACAATATTCTGATAATTCATCAAGAACATCATATGTAATTGCAACATCAGTAAACTTCTGCCATCTGTCAGTAACTATATAATAATTGCCTTCCTTTTTTCTGCAGCTAAGATCTAGAACAAGTCTTTCTTTTCCAGTAACCTTAAAAATCTTATTAAGATTCTCATAGTTTATCTTTCCATCCTTAAAAACATAAGATGTTACAATAACATGAGAAGCTCCCATATCAAGAAATGACATGGCATTATCAGCATTGATTCCTCCACCAATCATCAGTCCCTTAGGATATGCCTTAAGAGCAAGTTCCGCCTGTTTTACATCATCTTCATAATACTGGCTGTCCTTTGGATTAAGGATAATTATATGACCTCCACTAAGACCATTAGATTTATAAAGATTTGCATAAAATCCTCCATCATAATCTGAAACAAAGTTATCCTTTGCCATATCTCCTTTGTCTAAAAGAGTTCCTCCTACAATCTGTTTTACTTTTCCATTATGTATATCAATACAAGGTCTGAAACGCATAATATATTTCCTTTCCATCGTTAATATTTAGTAAAGGCATACCATATGGTATGCCTCAAAAATCTTTTAATATTAGTTTCATTATTTAGCATTAGCAATCTTAATAATGCTAAACTTACTCTCACTCTCTATCCACTTAAAGCTTACATATCTCTCTTCAGTTCCTAATGTATATACGCCATTCTCTTCCTTAACTTCTTCTGCAGTTGTTTCGAATATATCTATCGCAAAACTGTCATTAATCACCTCAGTTGCATCAAGTGCTTTCATCTCATTAATATTACCAACAGTTTCATTAGTAAATGTTAATGTAATTGGATATGTGCACTGTTCAGCAAATGCATATAAATTCTTATCAGCAATAATATTCTGTATAGCTTTCGCATACTCTACAGCATCATCAGTTTCAAGACTTGCATCTTCTAATCCTTCTGGTACTGCAGGAGTTAATGTCTCCTTAGGTGTTCCCTTGCTAAGTTTTGAATCACAACCCGTAGTGAATAAAGTTAATGCTGCAAATGCCATGCAGACAAGTACTAATTTTTTCTTCATGAAAATTCCTCCCTTAATCAGTCTTCCACATACCATTTTACATATTTTTTCCAAAAAAGTAAAGGTTAATAATACACAAACATTAAAGGTTTACTTGTGTATCTTAGACAAATATTTCTTTCCATAGCTGTCAAAATCCTTGCCGAACTTGTCTCTTTCTTTTCTGTAAGACTCTGATTTAAGATACTTAACTTCGTGAAGATACTGGTGTGTCTCAAAACTTCCCTGTGTAACCTCAATAATTGCAACTGCTATATTAGAACAGTGGTCAGATACACGCTCGTAGTTAGTAAGTATATCATTAAGTACAAATCCCATCTCGATTGTACAATTTCCCTTTTGTAATCTGTTAATGTGATTATTCTTAATCTTCATAATAATCTCATCAATTACTTCCTCCAAAGGCTCAACCTTCTTGGCAAGTTTAACATCATCATTACAATATGCCTTAACTGTAATATCAAGAATCTCAGTTATGGCAGCCTCTAAAACAGCTATCTCTTCTGCTGCCTCCTTAGAGAACTTAAGATCCTTATCTTGTATCTCATTAACTGACCTTACTATATTAACGGCATGGTCTGATATTCTTTCAAAATCTCCCATGGAGTGAAGGTACTTAGATACCTTTCTTGAGTCAGATACAGACAATGTACATGATGAAAGCTTAACTAAAAATGTACCAAGTTCATCCTCATATCTGTCTACCTCATCCTCATTAAGAAGTATCTTCTGTGCAGTAACCTTATCATAATCATGAAGAATAGATATAGCATCTATAATTGTATCCTTTGAAAGTCTTGCCATATCATTTACAAGTGAGTTAACTTCTCCAACTGCAAAGGCTGGTGTTCTAAGAAGACGATCATCAATGAACTCATACTCATCATCCTTCTCATCCTCTCGAACAAATACATAAGAAAGTTTCTCCAAAGTCTTTCTGAATGGCAAAAGAATAATTGTAATAGTTACGTTAAATAACGTATGTAAACCTGCTATTCCTACACCATTAATAGCAGTATCCATAACAGATATATCCAATACCGAATTAACTGCATAGAATAAACAAAGTACAACAAAGCCACCAATAACCTTAGTTAATATATGAACAACTGAAACTCTCTTGGCATTCTTTGTAACACCTATACTTGAGATAAGTGCAGTGGCACATGTACCAATATTAGCACCTATAACAAGTGGCAAAGCCATCTCATAGGTCATCATTCCTGATTTTGAAATTCCCTGTAAGGTAACAATTGTTGCAGCTGAACTTTGAATAATACCTGTAAATAATGTTGATACTGCAACAGCTATAACAGGATTTCTAGTAGTTTCAAGCATACTCTGAAAATTTGGTGAATCCTTAACACTGCTTACAGCATTACCCATAAAATTCATACCAGTCATAAGTATGGCAAATCCAACAAGAATAGTTCCTATATCTTTCTTTCTGTCACTCTTTGCAACCATTGTAATTATAACACCTATAAGTGCAACGAATGGTGAAAAATTCTGTGGCTTTAATAAAGCCATAGGACCTGTTCCCTCAATGTCTGATAAACTTGTAATCCATGCAGTAAATGTTGTTCCAATATCAGAACCCATCATCATCGGTATAGTATCAGCCATCTGCATAAGGCTTGAGTTAACTAAACCTACAAGCATAACAGTAAATGCTGATGATGATTGTATAAGTACAGTAATTCCTGCACCAACAGCAAGACTCTTTAGAGGACTGGTTGTCATCTTCTTTAATAACTGCTGCAGCCTTCCTCCTGCTGCTTTCTTCAGATTAGATGACATAATGCTCATACCAAAAAGGAAAAATGCAAGTCCGCCTAATAAACCACCAACCATCGTCATTACTTCATCAAATTCCATAATTTCTCCATTCCATCAGTATATAACCGATTTAATAATACTCTCAAATATATTCTTTCTCTCGTGGCAACATCCCTCTCCACACTTATATTTTAATGGATATATATTTTTTTTGCAATAATAAATATGTATTTTAAAACACCTTACATATTTTACCATATTTGCTGATTTTTTGTTCACCATGTACATATATCGTCTGATAATCATATATTATTTATGCAATTTTACAAATAAAAAAAGCATAATGCTCTCTTACATTATACTTTTTCCATAATAATACCATATAAATAACTTTTATAATGATGTTTTACAACAATTATTTTTTCTCATGTATTATGTAATCACAGGCAACAAGTATCTTCTTAGCCTGTTCTAATGCTTCTTCATCATGGAATGTTATCTTTAAAACACCTTCTTCAAAATCTCGGTTATGGATAATTGCTATATTAAGTATGCTTATACTCTTTCTTGCAAGTATTGTGGCTATAGTTGCAATTGCTCCAGTTTCATCAAGTATGTCTACATATAAGTCATATGACTTATTAATAGCACCTCTGAAGTTTGAATTAATGCTGTCTCTGTAGTTCTTTGATTCAGTAAATGTATTAAATAATACTTCTGAGTTGTCCTTTTTTATTGCATTTTTTATCTCGCTAATATATCCTTCAAAAATATCAAGATAATTATTAATAGCTTCACTGTTGGACATGCAAATATTCTCCCACATCTTAGGTGAAGATGATGCGATTCTTGTTATGTCCTTAAAACCGCCTGCTGCTATCTTCTTCATGGTTTCATCCATAAGGTCATTATCCTTTAACAGCTTAACTAAAGAATATGCAACAATATGAGGCACATGGCTTATTACAGCAACACACTTATCATGTTCTGTGGCATCAAGAATAAGAGGAATAGCCCCTAAACTCTTAGCAAACTTCTCCATTAGTTCTACCTTTTTATTATCTGAATTAGCTGTCTTTGTAACTATATAATAAGCATTCTCAAGAAGGTAATCCTTAGCAGCTTCATAACCGCTCTTTTCAGAACCAGCCATTGGATGTCCTCCAACAAATACTTCTTCCATGCCAAGTTTTATAACTTCCTTGTGGATATCTCCCTTAACGCTTCCTACATCTGTAATAATACATTCTTCTTTACATATATCTTTAAGCTTTTCAAGATAAACGATATTAGTCTTAACAGGTGCGCAAAGAATAATCAGATCACAGTCTGAAAAATCCTCTATAGTATTCCCCTCTTCATTAACAACACCATCTTCTATCGCCTGTTTTATGGCAGCTTTATTTCTATCATTCATAGCCTTAATGCAAATCTCAGGATAAACTTTTCTTGTTTTCTTTGCAATGGATCCCCCAATTAGTCCCAAGCCTATAATACCAATCTTATTAAACATATATATGACCTCCATAATTAATCTATTGTTAGTATACTATCTTTTGTTTAATATGTCAACCCATTAATACATTATTGTACTAAAGTATTTTGATAAAATTTTACCTAATTTTTTGCTTGATTTTTGTAAAAAAATGTATTATAATATATTTGCTTGCGGATATGGCGGAATTGGCAGACGCGTATGGTTCAGGTCCATATGAGGGCAACCTCATGCAGGTTCAAGTCCTGTTATCCGCACGATTTTTTAAAGGTGCATGTCGTTACTGACATTGCACCTTTTTTATTTGTCTTAATTTAAAACATCATTTATAACATCATTTAAAACATCATATGATGTTTTATTTTTCTCCAACATATTCTCGTCTCCCATCTGGATATTCAAGGTATGCTTTTTTTGACTTGCTGTCATACCTAGCTACAGGTAAGCCTTTTATTCTCCTAATCTCGTCATCTATTCTTATTGATTCCTTAAAGCGTTCTGTTAGTTCTTCATCTGAAATT
>JAILNW010000341.1 GCA_024691145.1 Lachnospiraceae bacterium | reverse complement strand
AGAGAGTTTGCAACATTAAGATCAGTAGGAATGACTAATAAAGAGTTTAACAAAATGATAAGACTTGAAAGCTTATTTATTGGATTAAAGGCGTTAATATTTGGAATACCAGGAGGATTACTTTTAAGTTATTATATGGATAAAAAGACAGAATATGAAACAAACTTTGTTCCACCTGTAGGAACAATATTAGTAACGGTGGCAGCAGTATTTATCCTTATCTTTGTAATAATGAATTACGCATTATCAAAGGTAAAGAAACAGAATACAATAGAGACTATAAGAAATGAAAATATTTAAAAATCCATTCCTTGCGAAGAAGTGTGTTGTATGCTACAATAAAATAAGCATGATGTTAAAAAAGACAAGGGAAGGAATGACGAGTTTTTATGAAGACATTTAATACTGCTGCGGTATGCATACCATCAAAGCATTATATGGTGGATATTACAGATAGAGTAAATCAGATAAAAAAATATGTAGATGATGGAAAGTATTTTACTATAAATAGAGCCAGACAGTATGGCAAGACTACAACACTTAATGCCCTTATGAATGCATTAAAGGATGATTATGTGGTACTGAAATTAAGCTTTGAAAGACTTACAGATGCTAATTTTGCATCAGAACAGTCATTTGTTAAGTCTTTTTGCAGATTGTTTAAAAAGAATCCCTTGCTGTATAAGAATATTCCAGAGGAAATAAAGAGTCAGATTAATGATTATATAAATAATAATGATGGGGCTCTAATGGATGAATTGTTTATTACATTAGGCGAATGGTGCGCTGTATCTGAAAAACCTATCGTTATGATTATAGATGAAGTTGACAGTGTAACGAATAATAAGATATTTTTAGGATTTTTAGGACTTTTAAGAGATGATTATATTAGCAGGAATACGGATGGAATACCGGCATTTCAGTCAGTTATACTTGCAGGTGTTACAGATGTAAAACATTTAAAAACAAAGATACGACCTGAGGACGAACATACTGTTAATAGTCCATGGAATATAGCCGCAGAATTTGATATTGATATGAGTCTTTCTGAAAGTGGTATAAAAGGTATGCTTGATGATTATGAAAATGATCATAATACTGGAATGGACTCAGCAAATATAGCCAGGTATATAAGAGAACATACGAATGGATATCCTTATCTTGTCAGCAGGATATGCGAGATTATAGATACAAAATTAGTTCCTTTAAGATTTGATAGCCTTAATAAAGCATGGACTGAGTATGGAGTTGAAGAAGCTATTAAGATGCTGCTTTCAGAAACAGGCAATTCATTGTTTGATTCTCTTGCAGGTAAATTAATAGTGTATCCGGATCTCAAAAGAAAACTGCGTAATATATTACTTAAAGGTGAAGTAATGGCATGGCTTCCTTATGATGAAGAACAACAGCAGCTTTTTATGTATGGGTTTATAAGAAATGAACATAATACAGTAAGAGTATCAAACAGGATATTTGAGAGATTATTGTATGTGCATTTTATTGGAGAAACTGATAAGAATGACGATTTAAAGCAGAATGGTTCTGAGAACAAATCCATATTTATTGATAATGATGGCTGGCTTAATATTCCATTAATTATGGAACATTTTATAAAGGAACATTATCGTATACATGGAGATAATAGCCAGAAGTTTCTTGAGGAGGAAGGAAGAGAACGTTTTGTTACATATATGTCTGCTATCATAAATGGTACAGGTACGTATGATATAGAACCACAGACAAGAAATCATAAGCGTATGGATCTTGTTATTCATTATCTTGGAAGAAGATATATTATTGAATTAAAGATATGGCATGGTGACAGGTATAATGAAAAGGGAGAGAAGCAGATAAGTGAGTATCTGGACTTCTTTGGATTAACCACAGGCTATATGCTTAGCTTTAATTTTAACAAAAATAAAGAAACTGGAGTAAAACAGGTTCATGTTGGAGATAAAATATTATTTGAAGGAATACTTTAATGCTGAAACAATGTATAAAAGACAAGGTTTAAAACAGGGGATTTAAAGTCCCCTGTTTTTTATGTGAACAGAAACGTTTCTTTATAGAAAAATATATAACTTTCAAATTTGCCTACAAATATTATAAGTATACTTTG
>JAILNW010000336.1 GCA_024691145.1 Lachnospiraceae bacterium | reverse complement strand
CTTTCATCTTTCTTAAATTATATGCAATAATCTCAGATTTTTTTTTTAACATTTTATAATTAATTTCTTTTCCTTCTTCTTCAAATGCTACTGATTCTGGATTTAATAATGCCGCTTCATCCAAATAATCTGTTATATAATTCATAAAAACATTACCAACCTTTTCTCATAAATAGACTTATATTTTCAAATAACGAAAAAAGTTTGTCCACTCTAATAACCTTAAAGTGGACAAACATATTCGTTTATATTTTATTTTTTATTTTAGTTACCAAATGTATATGTTGCTGCATAGTCTGTTCCATCAACTGTATATGTTATTGTTAAAGTACTACCTGCAGCGAAGTTTGTAACAGTATTGAAATCAGCAGTTGCTACAGCAACTTTCTTAGATGAAGAAATCACTGCTTTTGATGTCACATCTAAATCATTTATAATAACACTTGATACTGTTGAGTCAGCGTTAAATACTGCTCCATCCTTTCCTGTAAGAACTAAATAATACACATTATTTCCTACATCAACAAATGATGCTGTACCAGTTATAACTTTAGGTGTTGCTGTAAACTTAGCATAAAGAGTAGTAGCTGCAGTTATTACATCCTCGTCAAAATCAAATTCACTAGTCAACTGGGCTTCTTTATACCATCCTGCAAATGTATAAGTATAATCATTATCAGCTGCTTTTGTAGGATCTGCTGGTTTAGCATTTGCAGCTATCTTATTATTATACTTAACGTTAATTTCATCTACTTTAGTCTCACCATTCATAAATGTAACCTTATATTCAACTGCATTCCACTTTGCATACAAAGTAGTTGTATTAGCTGTTACCTTTCCTTCGAATGCTGTTTCACAACTTGCGTCAGTATAATATTGATCAAATGTATAATTTGTTACAGGCGCTGGATTAGTAGCATCAGAACCAATTGTCATATTTATTTTTGAATCTTCTTGTTCTAAATCGCCTTTATGTATTACCGTAACCTCAACTGTCTTAGCTGCGACCTTTATCTGATTATAACCTGCGCCAGTGAGTGCTTCCTCAGTTCCATCAACTTCCTTAGTGCCATCATAAACAGGAGTAAATTTAATTGCAGATGCATCTGCTTTTGTCCAATCAGCATCTTTATTTATATATCCTGTAATTGTAAAAGCAGCAATACCGTTAATCTTACTTAAAACAAGTTTCTGTGCAAGACCTGCTTGAGTAGTAGTTAAATCTACTGTTTCTCCCGCTTTAAATGCAAAATCTGCTTTATAAAGTTTAAATGCAATTGTTGAAGAAACCTTATCGTTTCCACCATTCACAATATTCTTAAATGCACTTTGTCCAGTAGCATTAACAGTCATGTTTACATCAGATAACTGATCACTCTTAATTTCTGTACCTATATTATAAGTATCCTCATAGTAATTTTCATCTCCAAAATTATCTGCATTAACACTTGTTGCTTTTGTGAATGTTGTTCCATCAGTTGTGTAGTATGTTGTTCCAGCTGTATATGTACTAGATTTAGTTTTTGACACATCATCTGTCGTTACTGAAGGATTATTATTAGCTGCTTGGCTCGCTGCCGCTAAAGCTAAATACATTTTCAGTTCATTCTTTTTAGCTCCTGCTGGATTTGCTGTTACCGCAGGATGTACTTCTTGTGGACTAGCAGTAGCAAATGCCTGTGCTTCTTCTGGAGTTTCTACAAATTGAATTGGTTTTGCCGTAGAATTCGCAGCTACTGTATATGATGCTTTAACCTCAACTTCAAATACCCTATCCTCAGTTGATTTATTTACCATAGCATAATTTAACGAAACCACCTGATCTGTTGAAGAAGACTTTTCATAATAATCAGTATCATCATCAAAAACAAGATTCTCATTTTCATCTTCCTCTAATGTAGCTTTAACATACTTATCATTTTCATCATCATATGTATAATACTGTTTGTTTTCAGCAGGCGTTTCATCTTTTGTCTTAAAATACTTTCTTACAACATCATATCCATTTGGATTCAACGCTATTGCTAATGATGTAGGTGTAACTACAGTATCTATTGCATAATCAAGTACGTTACCTGTTCCACCAATATCAGTTTCAGCAAACGCAGGCATTACCTGTGTTCCTATAAGTACTGCACTCATTGCTACACCAAATAAACTCCTTGTTAATCTTCTTTTTTTCATAAGACATTCCCTCCTTGAAATGTTTACAATTTATACTCTACGTTACTCCCTCTTAGTTAAGTACATTAATTTTTACAACAAATCCAGCCGAACTAATTTCTTCTTGACTTTCCGCATCCTTAAGAAGTGTATACATCACTGTTGCTTTATATTCACCTTTTTCAAGTTTTTTGCCCAGTTTTATGTTTTTCACTTCTCCTCCTACAGGAATTACTGGCGACGAATATACTAACTCCTCTGTATCTTTCATGTAAATATCAAAATAAATAGGATGTGTATTGTTTGTACTGTTTGCTATATATGCATCCTTTGATTCTGAATTTCCGTCAACAAATGTCCATTCCATTGACATCTTACATTCAAACATACCTTCAGCCACTTCTTCTTTCATCTTGCCCATGACGTCATCTGCATCACTTTCCTCAAGTACAGTCCTGACTGATCCTTCGACACGTCTTTTACCATCATCTGGCTTGTCATCATCATCATTTTTCTTCTTTCCTAGTAAACATGCCACAACCACTACTAAGGCAATTATTATAACCACTAGAATACTTACAACTACGATAATGATTTTCTTTTTCTTCTTGTCTCCCTCAGAACTTTCTTTTTTCTTAGCATCTTCAGACATTTGTCACACAGCTCCTTCCTTAACCTCGAGTTCTTTTGCATTCGATTATCTGAGCTTCATCCATGACACAGCCTAATCGAACACATATATCTTCTTGTGTTTCAACCTCCTCCCATGGATATAACCGACTATTATGCCCTCAATCTAGTCTTGTTCGATCACATTACGTTACCTGTGCTTCATCTAATCGAAGCTTTATCCCCCTTAATTACCTCTGTTCATAATATAAACTTTCTTGTTATTGTATGCTATTTCCAAAAGATGGTATAAAAAAACACACCTATAACAATTTAATTGTATATCGTCACAAATGTCTTTCAACTTTATAGATTTTTTAAAAAAATAGTTAATTAGTCCTAATTTTTTTCTTCCATTTTTTGCCTATTCCGTCATCATCACCTTACAATATTCCTCACTTTTATCTCTCATTATAAGAAATCCTTTTTCCAGATTTTCAATCGCTAATTTATGTGTTATTAAAATCTCTGGTTTAATTTTTCCCTCCGATATTTTACTAAGAGCATAGTTCCAGTCATCCATTTTCTCATTAGGTATACACTTTTTACTAAATCTAGAATTCCATATACCAGTAATTGTTAACTGATTTCTAAGGATTTTCCAGTATGTATCCTTTAAAAATGTCATATCTGAGTACGGATTACCAACTAGAACCATCTTTCCACCTGGACTTAGTACATCCATTCCCCAAGATATACTTTCATTCCTTCCTACACATTCATAATAAACAGATGTTCCACCATTTAGTTTTTTTCTAAACCATTCTTGAACATTTTCTTTGTTAATATCCAAAAAATTCTCTTTATCAATACCCAACGCATAAACTAAGTCTTTTTGAAGTTTCTTATTGCCTACCACACAAATATTCTTATATCCTGCTTCCTTTAGTAACATAACAACCATTAGTCCTATGGTTCCTAGTCCACAAACTGCAACTGGGCTATCTTTATTGTAAGTATCACCTGTCCTTATGGCATTAGCAGCTACAGCTAATGGTTCTAACATTGCTGCCTCTTCAAAAGTAACTGAGACAGGTAACAAAAGAATATTATCCTCTGGTACAGTAACATATTCAGCAAAGGCACCATCTCTTCTTGAACCTGAATAGTCATACTGTGTGCACATATGCGGTCTGTTATTAACACACTGTATACACTTTCCACAAGCTATCTTTGGGTATACAGCTACTCTTTTTCCTATTAATTCAGATGATGCATTCTTCCCTACACCTTCTACCACTCCTGAGAACTCATGTCCCGGAATTAGTGGCATAACATGTGCACCAGTCTTATATATACGTGGTATATCGGAACCACATATTCCTGCTGCCTTTACCTTAATTAATACTTCATTCTCCTTAGGCTCAGGAATTGCAACATCTTCTAATCTAATATCACCTATATCATTAAGCATCCATGCTTTCATTAATTATCTCCTTAAATCGTTCTAAATCTTTAGTTGTAGTCACCTTGGTATTATTTTCATCACCCTGAATCATAACAATATTCATTTTATTAAGTATTGCAGGTTCAGTAGATCCATTAATGTCAAATATTCTGTCAGGTAAAAGTGCCATATTAGCATCATAGTAGGACTTAAGTCTAAAAAGTTCAGGTGACTGCCCAGCATACAATGTACGCCTGTCTATAAGTTCTGATATAAATTTTCCATCTTTACTTACATATACTGTATCTTTCACTGGAAGCACTGGTAAAACTCCATCATACTCAGCTAAATCCTTATAACAATTATCAAGTAATTCATTAGATAAGTATGGTCTTGCTGCATCATGTATTATTACAGTATCATCTTTACTATCTGATAAATCAACTATTGTCATAAGACCATTAAGTATAGACTCCTGCCTGTTACTTCCAGGTTTTACAAAGCCTTCTATCTTTGAAAAATTATTACAATAACCTTTTATATCAGATAATATCTCGTCCCTCCATTCTTGTTCAGCAATTATATATACACTGTCTATATGTTCATTACCTAAAAGGGTATATAAAGCATAGGTAATCATCATATGACCACCTGCTTTTACATACTGCTTAGGGATATTCGATTCTGTTCTTGTTCCTTTTCCTCCTGATAACAGCAAAGCATAATTCATATTAGAATCTCATCTCCCTTATGGCCTTTAATGTTTCTCCGTAAGGTCTGTCCTTTCCAAAAAGCAATGTTGTTCCAAGTACAAATCCCTTTACTCCAAGAGGAGCAAATTCCTTAATCTTGTCAGCACCGCAGGCACCATCCCAGTATATATCAAATTCCATATAATCCTTAAGCATAAGTAAAGAATCATACTTTCCTCTGACATATGGAAGATACATCTGTCCTGCATTACCAGGATTCACTGACATTACAAGAACCTTCTTTACAATTAGTAAAAGCATCTTAACCTGTTCAATACTTGTTCCAGGATTAATAGCTATACCAGGGGTAAGCCCGGCATCTATAATTCTCTGTAATGTGGTCGAAGGGTGATATTCTGCTTCAGGATGAATATAAACAGTATCACCTTTCTTCAAATGTCTTGTAAATAAATCAATTGTATTACTAGGGTGTTCTACCATAAGATGGACATCCAATGGCTTTTTTGTAATCTCTCTTATACATCTCATATCATTTAGAGACATGGCAAAATTAGGTACATATCTTCCATCCATTATATCAATGTGGAAAGAATCAATACCACCTTTTTCAAGATTCTTTACTTCCTTCTCAAGATTTCTGTAATCAGCACACATCATAGATGCCATTAATTCAAAACTCATAGTAAACCCTCTCTTCTATTCTTCATAGTTTGATATCATTACTGGTTTCTTCTGTATAACAAAAGCAGGTACAAGGGGTGATGGACTGCCATAATAGGCATCATACTGTTCTGCTATATTATCTGCTTCTGCTGGATTGATACTTATTATCTGGTATCTATTATCAGAAATCATCTTATCAATAAGTTCAAAAAAATCCTTTGAAAGTTTATAATTAACCTCTTCCCATATTTTTCTGTCACTTGGATATATAGCTAATGTCATATCAATATTTTTACTTATATTTTCAAATATATCTATTCGTTCCTTAACTGAATTCATTAAAATATTATTATTCTCCGATAATTCATTAACACCAATACAATATAGCAATCTTTTATTATTGCATACTTTTTTTACATTATATAATTCCTCACAGGCTTTTATCTTGTTTTCCCAATACTCTTTTGTATTCTTGCCTGCAAATTTTACTAATGCATTAACATACTGCTCTTTTATATTGTCTGACTGTACAATTACCTCATCAGCATAAACAATACCTGGTGCTGTTACATAATGTTTCAAATTGTACTGGTCATTAGCATCCTCTTTAGTAAACTCATCTGTTTTAAAAGGAGACACATATATTATCTTCTTTGTATAATTTCTTATACTTTCAGCATAATACATTGGCGGTACTGATAAACAAGGGTTTTCTCCATCATATGGGTTTTGTATATATACAACATCAGGACAATGTATGGATATATCATATATTTTCCAATCTGCAAACTCTATATCATTAAAGAATTCTGTTTCATACGAACAATCACCTGTATCTATATTTCCAAACATGTCCTTTCTCATAAGAGGAAGTGATATTACACATATATCTGTATCTTTATTACTCTTTTCTTTTTCATATATTCTTGAAAGATACTTCCATTCTCTTCTTCCTATGGAAAGTATCAATATTTCTTTTCTGTCGAATATATATTCTTTTACTATAACATTTAATTTTTCTAGTGTTGCCTTAACAACATTTAAATTAGTTATCACTTCTCCATTACAAATCTTTTGATATTCTTCCCAAAGTACATCACAATATTCCTGAAGTCCTGCTACAACATTTATAGCACTAATGCTTTTTTCACCTTTAACCTGTTCCACAAGTGTTCCATAATCTGCTGCCAGCTGTTCACTATCAGTTACGCACTGTGTTAATTCATCAAGTGTTCCACCATTAAGTATATTTTCAGCATCAACAGTTAAAGCATATAACTCGTTTAAGCACTGTATGGATGTTTCCTTAAGGCTTTGGCTGTTATCAACACCAGGTCTTTCCAGCATGGCTTCTTTAAAAGTAAAAAAAGGAAGCTTTCTATCAGATACCTTTTCTATGTCTTCTTTTTGTTTTTCAAAGAAAGGATAATCATGTCCATTCCATACTTTATGTATCTCTGTATAACCGATGCCATAACGTGATTCAAGCACCTTATTGTATTCTGCTGGTACAGGTATTGTGGTATCTTCAAAAGGAAGTCTAATTATATTTTCATATCGTTTTTTTTCTTCACTTACGTCAAAACCATATTTTAATACCCATGGAAATATTTGTCCCACTCTTTCTGTATCATATGGTTTTACCTTTGCCATATGTTGTTCTGCCAACCTGTAAAGTGATACAGCCATATCTCGTTTTGTACTGTTAAAATTAATGCTAATATTATAGCAATTTTTGAACTCTACAAGTTTTAATTTTAAAGTATCACCACTTATCTTCCCATCTATAATTCCATCAGCCAATGCAAGTATATTCATTACATCTTGATCTCTTAACTTTTCTTGTTCATAATCTTGATAAAGATAATCTTTTAAGAATATATCAACACCTGCAAGCCATGGAAAATTGTTATGAGTTTTAAGATACTCTTCATCAAAGTTGTACATTTCATTGTTAACAACTCTTGCGATAAAAAGCCAGTGATTATCTTTTCTCTCATAATCATGAATTACATATTCCTTTGGAGCTTCCTTATCAACAACTTTACGAAATTTCTCATAATCATCTCTTAGCATACATATATCAAGATCATCATCCCATGGTACAAACCCACCATGTCTTACTGCCCCCAGGAATGTTCCCCAATCAGCATAATATCTGATTCCATGTTTCTTGCATATACGATCAACTTCATCAAGTACAGACAATGTTGCTGCCCAAGCCTGTTTAATTGCAGTTGGTATATAAAAGCCATTTCTGACTTCGTCTCTTAAAAAGTCAATAGAACGCTCCACTGGTTATAAAAACCTCCATTTTTTCTATAATTCACACTTTACTAATGGAAATATTGCTTTATCCCTATCAGTATTAATCGCTATAGCCATATCTATGCCAGAAGGTTTTCTATCATTAATTACAATTCGCTCACCCATTGGCATGTTAAAAATGATTCTATCATAACGTATAGCATTATTCTCTAAAAAATCCAACGTTATATTACGATATTCTTCTGTTCTAGATGTGAGAATTAAAATAGAATCATCTTTGGATATATTATTTATATACTCTTTAACTCCATCTAATAACGTATCATATCCATCTATCTTATATCCATTATGTTTTACTATTGTTCCATCTAGGTCAAATATCCATGTCTTAGGAAGAGTTGACATTACAATTGTTTCTTCACTTTTTTCCATGTATCTTCATCCTTTACTACCGAAATTTTTTTGGGTAGTTGTCACCCTACCTCATTTTCCTTCTTGTTACTACGAAGCTTTTGCTTCTTTCTGTTTCTTTGTTTCTTCCTTTGATTTACGCTCCGGATTTAGCCATTCTTCACCTTTATATGACCAGTTTC
>JAILNW010000335.1 GCA_024691145.1 Lachnospiraceae bacterium | reverse complement strand
TATAAGTAATTTTTTAATCTTCATTTATCTCTCGTTATTGTTGAGTAGATACCATATCTTTTATCTTCATATAGATACTTTAGGTGAAACTATATTTAAGATTCTTAAGAATAATCTCCTAACTCTCGACTACAGTCACGAGTGTACGGCAACTAATCATAAATACCCTTAGTCGGGTCTTCTCCATTTCTTCATATTTTAAGGGTAGTAAGAGGATTGGCAGTAAATAGGTGTCAATACCCTTAGTTGGGTCTTCTCCATTTCTACGTAAAATTTTCTTCGTGGAAACTGAAGCTCAAAAGAGTGCGTCAATACCCTTAGTCGGGTCTTCTCCATTTCTACCGAAAAGTCAGAAGGAAAGATATTGAATCTTGATACGTGTCAATACCCTTAGTCGGGTCTTCTCCATTTCTACGCTCCCCTTCCAGAGCCCGCATAAATACTGGGCTGTAGAAGTCAATTTTGCATATGTTTTGGAGTAAAAACACTTTTTGTCTAATTTTTTCCTTACTTAACACTTTTGTAACATTTTCTCTGCTACACTGTTCAGTATAGCAGAGAACACTACAAGTTTCAAGTATTTTTTACAATTTTATACAAATATACAGATATTTATCCCAAAGAACCGTTTATATCATCATTTATCGCATTACAAACAATTCCATATAATTTGTCAAGACTTTTTTGAAATTCAGTTACATCTATTTCTTTATTATCACCTTCAAGAATTCCACAATGACTCAGGTTATTTCTTTTTGAACTAACTTGTTTTTTTGCAAATGCCAA
Organism: Lachnospiraceae bacterium; assembly: GCA_024691145.1. Taxonomy (GTDB): domain Bacteria; phylum Bacillota; class Clostridia; order Lachnospirales; family Lachnospiraceae; genus JAILNW01. Next base: position 1,306 of record JAILNW010000335.1, on the reverse strand, counting down.
GTCGCTATTAATTTTTAAGAATACTTTTTTTGCTAATATTTTTCTGTCTTCCTTAAGTTTGCTATAATATTCTTGACTATCTCTGTCTATCTCTGTAAAATACTGCCAGTCTGAATAATACATATCCTCTCCAGCTCGTTTCTTTTCTTCATATTCTCCCTTCTTTTTAACCATAAACATTAATTCGCTTAAATTGTCATAATTTTCAAATTTCTTCAACAGTATATCTCTTATGTACATTTTCATTGTTTCATGTAAACAAACATATGTCTGATTAACCATTTTAAATTCCATTTGCAACCTTGCCACTACTAACCCTAGCTCATAACCTTTTTTATTATAAAGAACTCTAAACTTTCTATTTGCACACTTTAACATTTCTTTTAAAGGAATATCAGCATAATCAAATCCATCATTGCTCCAATCATTATAACATTTTCTATAATACCAATAGGCATCTCTTATATTTGCTTCAATCCCCTCAGTATCATCCGATAATCTTGATGTTTTTATTGCTTCCGTTAAAATGTATGTTGCTTTTATAACTTTTCCTAATGATGTTCCATAATCATAATTATCACTATAACAATGCAAATCTTCATATGTATCTTTCATAGGAATAGCATTTCCATATTCTTTTAACTGCTCTGCTGCAAACGACCAGTCAATTATATCGTTATACAACGATGTATCTATTATTGGCACAACTCCATCTTGTATGGCATCAAAAGCACCATAATATATACCTTTTAATTTACACCTTTTTATAGTTTTAGCGTATCTTAATGCAGACACAGCAATCAATGGAATAGATCTAAAACCATTTGTAATATCAAATATTACCTCATCTCCATCTTCAATTATTCTAATTATTTTATCAGATATTTCTTTTAACATAAGATTATGGTCAGAACAATCAGATAATGTAATACAGTGAACCGCATCATCACCTACTATTTTCTTTAACTTGCTTTCAAGTCCTTCATGAATATCTCCTTCACGAATAACATATCCATCACCAAAACTCCTTCCAGCTTCATTACCTGAAAATTTTCTGTTTTGCCAGTTCATTTCCTTTGCTTCTGTAGTTAACAATACTGTTATACGTCCATTGTTTTTAAGTTCTTTTTCAAATTTCTTTGCTAATGTACATTGAAAAAACTCTTCTTTTTTCAACTTAGCTCCATAATATGTTGGCTGATATAATCTGTTACCTAATACTGATATTAAATGTGTTCTCATAACTAGTACCTTCCTTTACTTATCCTGAATTATTCATGAGTATATAAATAATAACACACAATGC
>JAILNW010000322.1 GCA_024691145.1 Lachnospiraceae bacterium | reverse complement strand
TATCATGCTTTATTCTATAATAGTGATGGAATAATTAAAGAAAGAAAAGGAAAGGATATTATTCAGGAAAAACTTGTGTATCTATATGATATTAAGAATGGATATTATTATGAGGACACGAGAATTTCACCATTTGATGTTATAATAGAGGCGGAAAAATATGAAACTAAGAGTTTTTATTTTAAATGCACTATTGAGGAGTTAGATAATAAGACTTGTGATGATATCATTAAGGAAAGAAAGGAAAGAGATGATAAATTAGTCAGCATATTAAAACATGATGATGAATATCTGAAAAAACTTGCTTTATGTGCAGATGGTTTTATAGTTGACAGACGATCTACCGGACTTAAGACGATTGTTGCAGGTTATCCTTGGTTTAGTGACTGGGGAAGAGATACTATGATAGCACTGCAGGGAATGACATTATGTACTCAAAGGTTTGATGATGCAAGGGACATTTTATTATCCTTTGCGAAGTATGTTAATAATGGACTATTGCCTAACAGGTTCGCAAGTAATAAAGATGAAGAAACTTTATATAATACAGTTGATGCTTCAATGTGGTATTTTTATTCAGTATATAAGTATCTTTCGTATACTGGTAAAAAGGAGGACTATGATTTTGTAAAAGAAAACTTATATTCTGTTTTAAAGCAGATTATAGAGGCTTATAAGAATGGTACTGATTTTTCCATTAAGATGCAGGATGATTATCTTATAAGTGCAGGAGGAGGATTTGATCAGGTAACATGGATGGATGTAAGGGTTGGTGAATGGGTTGTAACACCTAGACATGGAAAGCCAGTTGAGATTAATGCACTTTGGTACAACGCTTTAAAGGTAATGGAGGAACTTGCCAGATACTACAAAGAAGACGATACATATTATAGGGACTTGGCTGAAAAAGTTAAGAAGAGTTTCGTTTCTAAGTTTTGGAACGAAGAGAGACAGTGTTTATTTGATGTTGTAGATGAGAATGATGATAAGATAAGACCAAATCAGGTATGGGCAGTATCGTTACCATTTACAATGCTTGATAAAGAAAAGGAAAAGAAGATTATTAATACAGTAATGCAGCATTTGTACACACCATATGGATTAAGAACATTAAGTTATGAAGATAAAGAATTTAAGAGTCAGTACATTGGTAAATTAGAAGACCGTGATGCTGCTTATCATATGGGTACAGCATGGCCATTCTTATTAGGTGGTTTTATTACTGCATATTGTAAGACTAATGATTATTCAGAGAATGCAGTAAAAGAAGCAAAAGATATGTTACTTGTTGCTTTTGATCATCTTAATGATGGATGCATTAATGGATATTCAGAAGTGTTTGATGGTATTAATCCGATAACAGGTAATGGCTGTTACAATCAGGCCTGGAGTGTAGGAGAACTGTTACGTTCATACTATGAGGATGTGCTGTTACACACTAAATAATTGTAATGATTAGATTTTTAGTACAGGGGGATATTACATGCTAAGGTTTTATAAAAAAAAGAGATTTAATGTTGCTAAACTTTGTTTTTATGTCTGTTTATCAATGTTTATAGGCTCAACATTATATCTTGGCAATTATTTTTGGGGCAATCATTCTAATAAGGTTAAGCAGGATAAGATTAATGACCTTATGAAGAATGTTGAAGCTGAGGTAGATGAGAATGGTAATATTGTTGACAGATATGCATCTATAAGAGATGACTACAAGGATCTGACAGCAAGGCTAACTTATAAATATTACAAAAAAGCAATGTTGCTTCCTGTTATGCAGACAAAGGATAATGATTATTACTTGTACAGAGATGTAGAAGGAAAAGATTCGAAAGCAGGAACACCTTTTATTGATTACAGATGTGATGTAAAGAATTCTATGATACTTATGATATATGCTCATAATATGAGAGATTTGTCTCAGTTTGGTGCTACTAAAGAGTACAGAAATGAAAGTTACTGGAAGAAGTATAAGACTATAACTTTTGAAACTATGTATGAAGAACCTAAAGAATATCAGGTATTTGCAGCTTTTTATTCAAGGGTATATGGCCCAAAGGATAAAGATAAATTCAGATATTATAATTATTTTTCTTTAGATACTGAAGAAGAATATGATGAGTATGTAAGCAATGTAAAGAAACTTGCCAAATATGATACAGGTATTACACCTAAATTTGGTCAGAGACTTATAGTTTTATCAACTTGTGATTATACACAGGGATATGATACTGGAAGATTTGCAGTCGTTGCATGTGAGACAGAAGTACAGGCGGATATAGAAGATTTATCTTCAGATGAATTTAAAACTACTAAGGAGCCAGAGATAACTGAAAAACCTGATGACGACGATGATAGTAATAATTCATCAACTAAAACTACAGCTCCTAAGAGTTCAAGCAAGCCTTCTAAGACTACAGAACCAAAGGCAACTGCTAAGGCAACTGCCAAGGCGAAGGAAACGGATAAGCCACAGGCAACTGCTAAGGCAACAGCTAAAGCCAAAGAAACTGAGAAGCCTGATGATATTGATGAAACGAAGTCACCAGTTATAACAGCTGAACCAGAGAAAACTCAGGAACCAACGGAGAAACCAGTAGAGAAAACAACTGAACCAGAACCTACTAAGGAACCAGTAGTTACAGAAAAGCCAGATGATCCTGTTGAACCTGATGAGGGTACAGACTAAAGGTAAGTTTTTATATTTATGGGAATTGTAAGGTTGATAGGGGTGTTATATGAATAATTTTAATGAT
>JAILNW010000006.1 GCA_024691145.1 Lachnospiraceae bacterium | reverse complement strand
TACCTTTTTTAAAATTTTTTATAAAAAAACACACCTATAAGATTAAATCATTATAGATGTGTCTTTTTATACTTATATATTATTATTTAATTGAGGTTCTGTTTTTCTCTATCCACTTTACAGCAAAATCTACAATCTCCCTTTGCTTCATCAGACTAAGAGTTGCATCTCCAAGCCTAACTTTTTTTACTTCATGCTCTTCTTCAAATGCCTGGCCTATCTGTTCAAAATCCTCTCCGTCCACAAAAAGTGTATCATATGCCTTCCATACTCTCTTTCCATTTTCTAAAACAGCACTGTGCTCCGTACAGAGATGCTTACCTTCATACTCTGCCCTTACATCAGCTAGATGTATGGAAGTGTTTTTGTCATATCCGACACCTATAAGAAGTACATAGGCATCAAGTTCATACAGTTTTCCAATAGGTGATCCTTCTCCAAAAATATTTGACAGGTCATGATCCTTCGTAAGATACTGAGCATACTTACCGAATGCTGCAACTGACCTTGCTGGGTGATCACTACGGATAGTTCCTGGCCACTGTCTGAACATCTCAGCAACTGCACCCATGGTATTAGTTGGTGTGATATTCTTATCATATGGTGGCCAGTTATCACGTATTGCCTGCCAGCAATCCTCACTGACATCCCAATGAACTCCTGTTTCAGGATCGAGATTTTTCCAGGATTGTGTAGGCATCATAAGGGTTCCTTCTTTACCAACAGCTTCAATCAATGCTTCGATTAGTGTCTCGGCACCTCCGCAAACATATCCGATACTGCTTAGGGATGTATGTACCATGATGACTTGTCCTTTGTTTACTCCAACATGTAAAAGTGCATCAAGTATATCTGATTTTAGTATAAGTTTTTTCTCCATATTTAATTTCCTCTCTGGTAGATAGCATTTAATTAAACTTTCTTACACTTTCTCCTATCGAAAGTTTCACTGGTATACTTATATTTTCAGTTATTTCACTGTTATTTATCATTTTCAGCAGCAAGGATATTGCTGTCTGTGCACGAAGCAAATTGTTCTGTGCAACAGTTGTAAGTTTCGGAGTAATCAAAGATGCTTCTCTGCATCCATCAAACCCAACTATTGAAATATCATCAGGAACTACTACTCCTTGTCTTTGTAAAAAACGCATGAGCTCCATTGCATAATAATCAGATACAGCAAATATGGCTGTGTATCCTTTGAGAAAATCAAGTTTTGACAAATATAACTTTTCTCTTTCATCTGCTTCCATTGGTATTTTAAAAAAATCCGCCTTTAAATTAAGCCCTTCACACAGTCCCTTATACCTTAAAAGATCCATGCATATATCATTATCAGCAATACACAAAACTTTACTATGCCCCATACTTCTAAGGTATTCTCCTACCTGTTTTCCACCATCAAAATCATCAATTGTAATATTTCCAAAGCGATTCTGAACATCCAGAAATCCATCATAGATTACAAAGGGAATACGTATATGATCCCTAAGGTCCTGATATTCATCCTCGCAAAATCCAATTATTACAATGCCATCCAGATTCCACATCGAGGCAAAATTTACAACTTCCGATATTTTTTTTGCTTTTTTCAGCATCATAAAATATCCGCTTATTTCTATTTCATCCGACAAATGATTGATTGCAGCTGAGATAAAGGAGTCTTCAAAGGTATGTCCTTCGTATTTTGGATGGTCATTTACAACAACTCCGATAATTCTTGAATTATTTCGTGCAAGCAAAGTTGCCGCCATATCTGGTATATATCCTCGTTCTTCAAGTTTTTTCTCCACCATTACTACAGTTTTATCAGAGATTTTTTTTGTTTTCCCATGAAGAACATTAGATACTGTTGCTGTACTTACACCAAGTTCCTCTGCTATATCTTTTATACGTACCTTTTTTTCATCCCACATGCTGTCACCTCCATACATCTTTTATCGGATTCTGAAAGTCCCTTCTTTAAATCTTTTTCATCCATTTCTTTCTTCTAAAAACAATCCATGACAGTATCAAACGTACACATTCTTCCATTGAAAGTATAAAATATACAATGTGTATCTCATACTTCCATACATAAGCACTAAGCAGTGCTAAAGGTACACCAACACCCCAAGTACCAATCAATTCAATAATCATTACTGTCTTTGTTTGTCCACCGCTTTTTATAATCCCTCCTGGTATTATCATATTCATCACCTTGACAGGCAGAACCACTGCAAATACCTGTAATATCCTCTGTGCAGTAATCTTAACATATTGTTCTACATCGTAAGCATCTGTATAATAATTCATTAAACAAATAAGTGCAATTGACAATACTACTGATCCAATAAGTGCATATACTATAAGTTTTTTTGATTTTTCGTAAGCTGAATCAAAGTTTCCTTTTCCAAGTTCCTTGCCAATCAGTATTCCTGTAGCCTGGGCTAAACCACTAAATGCTCCTATCATAAGCCCCTGGATTGGATATGTCAGGGTCATTCCTGCACATTCAAGTGTACCAATGTGACCGTATACTGAAGCATAAATATTCTCACTAAGGCTCCACATAAACTCCGTCACAAGGATAGGAAGCAGAATAGCAATATATTTTCTGTAAGTCATCTTTGTAAGCTTTATGGAATAGCTTAATTCCAATTTATTCTTTCTGCAAACAATGAGCAGGCTTATTACAAGCAAAAGCATATTAAATATTTGCGAAATAACTGTTGCTAAACCTGCACCTCTTGCTCCCATTGATGAAAATCCCAGCTTTCCAAAAATCAGAACATAATTCAGTACAGTATTAATGGCATTTGCCATAATACCAAATATAAGCGGGAGGGCTGCTTTTTCCATACAACGTAAGCGTGTAGAAATCAGCATATTTATTGCATAGGGCAAAAAGCCAAAGGAAACAATTATGAGATATTCCGAAGCTATGTTTACTGTATATTTATCAGTTGAGTACAGTCCCATGAGATAATTCGGACACAACATACACACAGACATAAATATAACAGCAATCAATAAAGAAAGGGATGTATTAAGCCAAAAGCTACGATTCACCTCTTTTTCATCCTTGGCACCAATATACTGTGAAATCATAATTCCCGCTACTGAAACAACCGCTCCGATAACTACCCAATACAGAGACGATAGTTTTCCTGCAATACCTACGGCAGCAACACTTGTACTTCCTAAACTGCCAACCATTATTTGATCAATAATGCTGAATGATGCCTGAAGCATACTTTGCAGTGCAACAGGAATGGCAATTTTCGTTACTGATTTTAAAAATGAACCTGATTTCATAAATAACCCTCCGTATATATCTTTTAATGAGATTATAAAACAGAGGTACAGACATTTCAATAGGTTAATCGCATAACCTAATACAAAAACAGATTCGATTTTTTATTTATTTTATACATTTTCAATATATTTAAGAAAGCCTTCGCATCCTGCTACAACATCATTCCATGTTGCAGTAAAATCACCAGAATACCATGGATCTGCTATTGATCTTCCATGCATTGACTCATCTATTGCATAGTCTAACAAAAGTTTTATCTTATTATCAGTATCACCGCCTATAATTCTAATTGTATTTCTAATATTATTATTATCAGCACATAATATATAATCATAGTGTTTATAATCTTCTTTTGTTATCTGGCATGCTCTTTTATTAGCAAAGTTAGTATATGCTGTTTTTCCTATACCATGTTTTCTTAACTCTTCCTTTGCTGGAGGATATATAGGATTTCCCTTTCCTCCCCATATTTCTTCTGTTGAGGTTGCTGCAGAGGCAATATAAAACTTATCCTTTATTCCTCTTTTTTCAACCATATCCTTTAAAACATATTCTGCCATAGGCGAACGGCAAATGTTGCCATGGCAGATGAACATTACTTTTATCATAGATTTTTCCTTTCTCAGATTGCTGAAATGTGGCATAAAAAGCCGTATTCTGCAAGGGTGTCGTGGACTTGTGCCTGCTTTGACAGAGTGGGGCACAAAATACAATTTGTTGCAAAATGGGGCAAATTGCGGAAGTTGTTAGTAGTAGAATAGTAGTAAAATTAGGGGTTTTACTACTAAGGGTTATTCAGATTATTATCAGACATTATTATCATATATTCAGATGTGGTAAATCCTCTTTTAATGTAATATCCTTCTGTTTGTTCTCCCTTTGATGTGATAAGATAGATATTGCTTATTCCTGCTTCGGATAGTGCTGCTTTTAGTGCTCGTAAAAGGGTTTTACCGTAACCTTTTCGCTGTTCTGATGTTTTTACGCAAAATTCCTGTATTTGGAAATGGACACCATTGTAATACTGCTCTTTTTGTCCCCATATAATGCCTTTTAAATCATCATCACAGAATATTGCTTTTCCGACAAAGGTATTTGTTTTCATCATATTTTCAATTCTAATCTGAGCCGTTTCTTTAGTCCAGGAATCATTCCACGGTTCAGAATTAAAAACTGATACGAACAATTCTGTATATTCACTAAGATTGGCTAAAATCATATCTTCAATTTCTATTTTCATTCTATCACCATATTTTTTCTTTCATTATATCACACCCACTCCGCCCTAGACTACCCTTTTTCGTATATTGCAAAAACTTCAAGGCGAAGCGAAGTACAATAATGTTTAATGTTATTTATATAAAACTAAAAATTCCTCTGTGTTGTAGGTTTAGGCTTGGTACTAGTTTTTTCAATCTCTTTTCTCAAACTAGTCAGTTATTATCATCATCTGTTAACAATCAAAATAATCTCGGTTAATCATACCAATACTTCTAATATTCAAACCATAGGACTCAAGTTCTGGCACAATCTTCTCATCAATTAAATCCATCGTTACATTATTGTCGCCAAATACAACTATCGAGCTAAGCTTTGATTCCATAAAGGCTTCATATTTTCCATTGTTTATGTAATATAATCCTGCATTAACAATGCTTGGCACATCTTTATACAGCATTAAATCCTTTACTGGATATTTAAACTCCTTAAGTTTTGCCATAGAACTGATTGCTTTAAGTCCATCCTCGTTTTTTGCAGGCTTGAATAGCTTAAATTCCTCAAGTTTTGTTAATTTATAAAGGAAATCTAAATTCTCAAGTGAAGAACAATTAATTTCCAATGTCTTTAATTTACAAAGCTTTGATAATACTTCACAAATATCAGGATAATCTCCATCAATTGAAAGTGTGGTTAATCCCTTAAACTCACCAAGTTCATGAAAATTTATATTTTCCAAATCTCTAACTGACAAATCCCTGATACTAGATGATTGCGCAAGCTTTTTCAAATCGATATATTCCTTCATAACTCCAAGGGACAAATGCTTAAGTTTAGGTGCATCTGCTAACACTGACACATTACAATCCGGTGTTGTACAGCCTACCAAATACAGTTTAGTAAGGTTCTTCATCTTTGTAATGAACTCAAAATCACGAAGCTCGCAATTATGTATTATAAGTTCCCTGACACTATCCATATATTCAAAAGGTTTGCAGCTAAGTTTCTGTGGATTGTTCATTATTCTAAAGTTGCTGCCTGTCTGTTTCGAAATAGCCTTGCTTGATACCGTACTTTTTCCGTCCTTAACTTTCAATTGTTTTTCAAACTCCTTAAGCCAGAAATCATCCTCCAAAACTATATCAACATTTTGGATATTCCCATCTATAATGGCATATTCTGACACCTGATTAAAGAAATGCCCTGTAACCTCACTAACAACAGCTTTATCTTCCATTGCTTCAACAATCAGCTTCCCCTCTGCAACAAGCTTTGCAAGCTTCTCAAAAAACATATCAAAACTGTTTGCAAATAAGTATGTGATATCCTCTTCCATGTCAAGGCCAATTATTTGTCCAACTACTCCTCTTCTAGCAGGCGAAAGATCTATGGCAAGAAAACATTCTGAACCGTCAAATGCAAATGGAACCCATTTATTCTTTGAAATCGGTTTATCCGATATTGCTTCCGTACCTACTGCGTCAAACTCTATTCCTGACTCCTTTAGAAAATCATACTCATGAATTACACGATCTAGAGGCAACAGCTCAAATCCTGCTACAAATCCTTCTATGTTTGCCTCTCCGTCATACTTTTTATAAAACTTTGCAAATGATTCTGGAAGCTCTGCCTTTATTTTTTTCTCAAGCTTTTCGACGCTTTCTTCATTTTCATTGACTCTCAAAGGCTCTGAAACTACACATTTCTTAATTATTTCTTCTATATACTTCTCAACCATTTTTCTTCCTCCAACAATTTTTTTACAGTTTAAAAAACTATTCTCTTACTTCCCACATCCATACATATCTACTACTACATTTAACATTATTTACCTCACATATCGTGTATTTCTTCCCGAACCTATTTTTCGCACAGAACCATCCTTAACCATTTGACCTAACACAGCCTCTATTGTAGTTGGACTCACATCAGGCAAAATCTTAGTAATATCAGACTTAGATATTGGTGTCAAACTATTTAGAATGGTTGCCTCAACACGAGCATGTTTTGTTACTTTACGGCTTCCAATAACGGCAAATCGCTTGTCAAGTTCCTTATAGCACATATATAATGTCGTTATAAATTCCATGATAAATGCTGAATAATCATTTTCATTCTCATGCCAGCCTTCTGAAGACATTTTTAGTGCTTCATAATAATTTCCCTTTCTTAAATTAATCTGTTCCTCAAATGATATATACTTTCCAGCATCAAATCCATTTCTGTAGAGTAACAACAAAGAAAGTAATCTTGACATTCTTCCATTTCCATCCTTAAAAGGATGAATACATAAAAAATCTAAAATAACACAAGGAATTAAAAGAAGCTGATTTATATTTACATTGTCTCTAGCCTCCCTATATGCCAGTATAAGTTGCTCCATCTCATCTTTTGTATCTGCAGCTGATACTGGATGAAATCTAACTCTTCTTCTTCCGTAATTATCCTCTTCTATAATATCATTATCAACATCTTTATATTTACCACCAAAAGAATATCCCACCATGTCCATCATAATCGCATGTAATCTCAATATATCGTTTTCACAAAAGTCCATATTTAAATATTCTTTATGTACTTCAGCAAGTGCATCTCTATATCCTGCAATCTCCTGCTCATTATGATTTAATGGAGCACTATTACCATTAACAATTTCGTTAATTCTTTCATCAGTAGTTATGATTCCTTCAATCTCATTAGAATTTTTTACAGACTGAACCTTCGCAATTTCAGCTAACTTAGTAAAAACATCAATAAAATTTTCTTTTCTGCCAGATGCCATTACTCTTAACGAATATATATCAGACGTTATATTTAATAATCTGGCAGGCAACATGCCATTTTCTAAAAATGAATAATCATAATAATGCATTAACCTCATCCTTTCTGCATATAATTATACTATTTTTATGCAGAAAATCAATCACTTACTGCATATTTTTTGTTGTTTTTTATGCAGAAAACCAAAATAAGTATATCATTAAATTATCAAATTATAAGGATGGTATTTTTTATGGATAATACAGCATTATTTACAGCGGCTTTACAATTAGATGAACC
>JAILNW010000260.1 GCA_024691145.1 Lachnospiraceae bacterium | reverse complement strand
AATAAGTTTAAGAAGGATAAAAAGGACGATGGAGAGTTAGCTGATTACCTTAGCTTCACCATTTTTTATTAGCAGAACTGAGCTTGGATTAATCTTTCCGCCCATTCCGCCGCCACCATTGTTCTTGCTGTTTTCGTTATCTGCATAGGCACCTGCTCCTAAACCAAAACTTACATCTGCAAGAGGTATAATTGTTGTTTCACTATCAATTTTTATAGGCTCACCAACGATAGTTTTAGTTGTAATAAAACTATCCATTCCCTTAAATAAAGCTCCAACAGTATCAGCAAAGTTATTATCATTGTTCTTTTTATTATTCTCAGACATTTCCTATAGTTCCTCCTTTAATTTTTTGAAATTACCGTATAAACTTTTGACATCCTTATTTGTCACAAGTTTAATGGCAGCTATAACTAACGTCATAAGCCTTATCTTTCCTTTAATAAATACATCTGCCTCAAAGACTTTCCTTGTAAAATCAGGTCTTACTTTAATCCTGTCCTTATGTATAGAACCTGCAATCGCAAAACCTCCTAATACCTCGCCAGTTAAAGCAGGATCATCAAATCCATACACGATATCACAATTAAACTTCCTTGGTTTTAATTTTTTTAAAGTTTTACCAATAACTTTTTTAATATACTTAAAACCTCGCTTATTAACATCCCTCTTAAACTCGCCCTTAATTCTTCTGATTTTCTCAATCACGTTTTCTGTATCATCCTTTAGACGTTTAAAAAGTCTCTTAATACTAGAAAAAATCTCTTTTATTGTCTGAAAGATTCCCTTACCATCTTTTTTACTCTTCTTTTCTTTGCTCTTTTTCTTTTTATCTTTTTTATTATCAGAACTATCCTGACAAGCCTTTATATCCTGCTGTAATGCTTCAGCTATATCATCACTATCTGCATTATCAGCATTAGTATCATTTGCACTTCCAGTTATATTACTTGTACTGTCACTATCTGAATCATCATAATAATCATCTTCATCATCCTTATCATTTTTATCAGACTTATTCATTAACCTCTTAACTAACCCCTGTACAGGAATTCCAAAGAGTTTAATCTTATAATCAACTGCCGAATTAATTACAGTTACTTTAGCCCATACAATGAATGCAAGATAACTTACAACAGCACTTCCATGATAATCATCCATAAGCTCATCATTTTTTTCAAACTTAATCTTATATCTAAAAGGAGAAATAAGCAAAATAAACAGCAGTAAAATGATTACGCCTATTATAATTAATAAAATCAAAAGTATCTTTAATATTACTGACAGTGCTGTAACTAAAACTGTTAAAAGCGTTTCCAAATATTAAAGTCACCACCTACACATCTGCATATTGACTGCGAATATTGTATGTACCAAATGCATTAAAATAATCCATAATCATATTCTTAACAATCAATACTGCATTACTCTTTCCCTTTGCAATCCCAAGGATAACATTCTCCCTGTTTTTGTAAAAGTCGAATCTAAGTTCATTTGAATTGACAATATCAAGCATGTTGCTGCTATTTGATGAAATCATAATACAATAAACATTAAACTGAAACTTTCCCTTTTCAATTTTTCTTTTTACTGTCTTAATTTCATCCTCTATGTCCTCGTCAATGTACAAATGCTCACTCCATCTTATCATTGAGAATATCCCCTTTATCAAGCTTTTCAAAATCCTCATCACTATTAATTACACTTCTGACATCTGCTATAGCAGAAGCTCTCTCATATTCATTCTTACATGACTCAAAGGAAGTTCTTACATAATCAACCCATTCCTTTGTTGTGGCAAAGAATGTTGGTATCTTACATAAAACATTTGCCATAATTGCTCTTCTTACAACAGAATCACAGCTGCCAAACATATCAGAAAGTTCAGATATGATGCGTCCTCTTCTGTCATTCAATATATCATTATCTACCATAATTGTAGTATTCTCATCATCCTCTAGTAAAACATATGAACTAGATGATAATAATCTCTCAACCTTAATAAGACACTCGTACTGGTGAACCATCATAGATGATTCAATTGTATCAATGTTAACAGCAATAATCTTATCAAGTGAAGCCATAAGTGCATAATAATTCTCATAATAAGTTTCCTGAACTCCGAGAAGCTTGTCGAACTTATTAAACATTACAGACAAATCCTTATCAGAAAAGTCATTATTATTATCTTCTATTCTCTTGATAAATTCAAGAATAATGTCAGTTATATCCTTTATACACTCTGTACAAAGATTTATATCAAAATCCTCCATCTCCATTGCATAAGGTCTGCAAAGTATAATGGAATATGCCATGTTAATTATTGGCTGTAAAGCCTGGTAGAAATTTTCAAGATTCATAACCTTATCTTTAGCAGCAAGAACCTTGTCCCTCGTTTCCTTGTACTCTTCATCACCTATATTAACATAATCAGTCTCTGATAATTTATCAAATACACACTGAAGTTCTTTAAAATACTTTGAATCACTCTTTGCTGTATCAAGATTTGCATATGTTCTAAAAGCATATAAAAATGATTCAAAAGCTGCAAGGTCACCCTTCTTGTATAAAGTCAGATGATTACCAACAACATCATAAAACTTTGACTTTGACATTCTTACAGGCAGAACTTCAAGTAACTTTGCTATTCTCTGGCTGATAACAACAGAATCATCAGTCTGAAGCATATATGAAGTTATCTCACTTACAATGCTGTCATCACTGACAGACTTTAAATCCTTAAAATCTTCATCAGACTCATTAAACTTAAAGTAAAGCTTTGAACATATGTTATTGTAAATCTTGCTTTTCTCATATAAACCCTGTAAAACTTCATTACGTCTTATATTATTGTTACGTAAATCCTCGATTGCAACAAGGCACTTTTCTCTTTTTTCACCATCAAATGAATCAAGTATCCCCTCTTTTATTATACTAATAACAGTTTTTAATGACCCAAGCATATCCTTATCATCATTAAAATCTATATTATTTTCCTTAATCATCTCTGCTAATGTATAATAATCAAACAGCATATGACTAAGGGCGTAACAATATGAATTAGTGGACAATATATTAGCATATAATGGCAGATATGTCTCTGTCTCTTCACCATTATCAAGTTTTTTCATTAATGATCTAAGTCCGATCTTCATAATAACCTCCGATTAATAACTAATTAACTGCCAAGAATCGAACCATCTTAACCAGTTTGATACATAATCCTTGTCAACAGGAGCACCTGAAAGTACTGGATAAAACATAATAAATAATATAATTACTAATGCAGCATAAGCATACATAAGGTAAATAGTCTTAACCTTTGTTTTAACCAATGCAGGTTTCTCACCATTTAAATCTATCTTATAGAATTCACATTCAGGATGTTCCTCCACAATCCTATATATAGCATATATAACCATAAGCACTACAAATGGTACACTTGGGAAATAATGATATATAAAAGTTAATCTTGCAATAGGAACCCAAGGTATCATGCCCGCAAAATAACCAATTGTAATAAACATGGCAAGCTGGTCTTTCTTCTTAATCCAAAGTTTCAACATGTATATAAATGCCGCTATTCCTGCCCACCATACTAATGGATTACCAAAGGCACTTATACCTTCTCTCATGTCTCCATCAAGGACGCCCGAATAATACCATATAGGTTTAATAATAAGTGGCCATTCGTACCATCTTGAAGCATAGGCATGTTCGAATTTTACCTCACTATGATATGAAAACATTGTATACTGGTTAGCAAGCATTCTTCCAAATAAGCTATGTAATTCTACAGGTGCATCTTCACCAGTAACAACCTTATCAACAAGTCGTCCTATAGCATATTTTTCTGTGTTAGGCTGAATATTGCCACTTACAAATGGAATATAAGACAAAGTATATATTGTTCCAGCCATAAATATAAATGTTGCCACGCAAAAACCAAGTGTTGCCCATGTATACTTTTTATACACTTCTACAACATGTTTATGCAAAATGGAATTAGTACTTCCTTTAATATCCTGTTTAGCAAATCTGTACTCCCTGTATCTCTTAAATATTGTATAGAAGAATATTACAGCAAGTCCCAATGCAGCATAAACACCTGTCCATTTTGCAGCACATGCTAATCCCATCATAGCAGCACAGATACCTAGTGGTATAAATGTTGATGAAAGCTTGCTGTCATAAAATGACTTCTTAGTATACAGATACATAAAATAATACATAAGTATTATGAAGAACGTTACAAATACATCAATTGTAGCAATTCTTGACTGAGAGAAATGCATAAAATCAAATGTAAACAAAATACATCCTATAGTTGTAATTGATGTTTTTTCAATCATCTGCTTAATAAATAAATACATAAGAGGTACCATAAGAACACCTAAAAATGTACCTGCAAATCTCCATCCAAATGGACAAACACCAAAAATCTTCATACCCCATGAAATAAGAACCTTACCTAGTGGTGGATGAGTATTTTCATAACTATATAAATGATTATTGTATTCATATGCAGTTCTGGCATGATAAATCTCATCAAAGTACGTACTGTTTCTATATGAAAACTTTTCTGGAAGTTTTTCCTGTTCATCAAACAATCCCTTAAGTTTTTCATCATTTACATTTTCAGGCACTATCTTGTTACCATCTGTATCAATTAAAACAAGTTCACCTATAACGCAGCAATTTGAGTTAGATTTAATTCTCATAAAACTTACAGGACTTCCATCAAATGTCCATGATGACCAGCAGAACACAGAATTCATCTCTCTTGATTCAGGATCCACATATCCCCCCTCAACAGCAGAATATCCATCTTCCTTATCTGTAACATAAACACTATACTTTCTTTCCTCATAATTACCAAGATAATACTTAACTTCTTTCAGTTTTGTATCCTTAGGAAGCTGTATATCTATGTCTGTATAATAATCCTGAGTTTCCCAGAAACTCTGTGGTGCGTCCATATCTCCAAGATTATAGAAAGCAATACATGCATATATAACAGTAAGTACACCCATTATAATCCAGTCTGTTTTTGTTAAGTGAATAAATGCCTTTGTATTCTCAATTGTCTCCGTATGTAATATACGTTCAAAAATTGTTTCTTTTTTCTTCTTTGTCTTTTTGCTTTTTTTAGTTACATTTTTACTCATATCTGCATAATCCTCGATTCTCTTGTAACTGTCTTTTCCATCAGCCTTAAGATATGCCTTAAATGTAAATATTGCAAGAACACTGAACAATATTACATGCAAAAGACTTACAAGTATTATAACGATATTTCTTCTGTCAAAGTTGCTAGGATCATAATAGAAAAGCACATGAGCAGCATTATAAAAATGTGCTATTGAAAATGCACCATAAAACCAAAGCAGCTTTGGCTTTTTATCAACAATAAATAGTAACAGCATAAGAATTAATGCAGGATATATATATCTTTCATGCATTCTTACTGATAAAGTAAAGACACCAACACAAAGATAAATACCTATCATAAAGTATCTTGACTTGTCTCTTGTATTCTTAAGCCATATAATGAGCACTGTTATACATATAATTGCTATAAAAATTGTACCTATGGTCTGATATTTCATACCAAGCATAATATGATCTTGTCCAATCCAGTCAAGACCAAACATACACCAGAGATTATACGCATTAACTGACGCATACTCATATGAACCCATAGTTGACTTGTATTTTTCAAATACAGTTAACAGATTAAAAGGCGAAATAATGAGTATAAATGCAGCTATAGCGCCAAGAAGCCACGCTCCCTGTTCGAATAGTGCTGATTTGTCAAACTTAAACTTTAGTTTTTTATTCTCATCAGAATTATCAATAATAACCTGCTCTCCCATGCCTCCAAGTAATACTGGAGCAAACATAAGAGCCTGAGGTTTTATAAGAAGTGCTGCAAAAAAGCAGAAATACGAATAATTGACCTTTCCAATGTAAATAAAATAACACATAAGAAAGATTCCTAATCCAAATACAGAGTCAACCTGTCCCCATACTGCTGAATTAAGAATAACAACAGGATTAAATATATACATTATAAAACAAACCAATGCTGAATGTTCATTAAGATGTTTCTTTGCAATAGCATAAATAATATAAGCAGTTGCTATATCAAAAATAATAGCAGGGGACTTTATAAATAAAGTTCCCATGGATGAACCCGAGTCAATTCCAAATATTTTTTCAAAAAAGGCAACAATCCATAAAATATACATATATCCAGGTGGATAATCTGCAAAAGAAGCTGTATCATAGAATTTTAACGGTCCAACCTCATACATATGATTTGCCCAATATTTAAAGCAGCTTAAATCCGTATGCACATCATATTTAAATCCACATACAATTCTGATTATAACAGCTGATACTGTAATTAACACCCTTGCTGCTTTATACTCGGCAGATAAATCTTCCTTATATTTTTTATTTGAATTAGCACTTACAAAACTTCTCTTTATTGAAAAAAATGCAAGGGGCATTAATGATATTACTA
>JAILNW010000228.1 GCA_024691145.1 Lachnospiraceae bacterium | reverse complement strand
TATAATAAATATTGTTATACTTTTTCATTGCAGAATAATTATAACACAAAAATAAGAATCCTTAAAGGAGTATTCCAATAAGGATTCTTTTTTTATAGGACTTTTTTCACAGCCCCTTTTTATATATTATCAGCCGATATAATCTTTAAGAGGGAGGTGTGTTAGCATGAGAATCAGGTCTGGTGATAAGGTTTATAATAATAGCAGTACATATTCAAAGAATGGTGTTAAGAAAAAACGAGTGGAAATGACTTCATCAAACGATATACTTGAAAAAGATGATAATATTGCAGTTAATATTGATGGTGACACACTTGAGATTTCAGATGAATCATATGACGCATGTAAAAAAGACAAATAGATACTTGATGGAAGTAAAGTATCTATTTTTACAAATGATTTTTTGTATTGGTACATCCTAATAAAAAACATCCTTTTAGAGGTGGCTTTTATTAGGATGAGAAATTCTATTTATAGTCTATTCCATAAATCTATATAGGTATTGCACATTTTCTCGGCAGAGTATTCTTTGACTCTGTTTAGAAGGAACTGCTGTTGTGTGTTAACTGTTTCCGTGACAGGTATGCTTCTTTTCATGGCTTCAAGTACAACATAGCCAAAGGATTCATAGTATGATGGTATAACAAGGGTATCTATTCCGTTAAAGAAGGCTTCCTTTTTGACGTTACATGTGTTAAACTAGAAGAGCTAGTGGAGATACTTAACCGCCTGGATGCGGAAGAACAGATGCATCAAATACTAGAAAGATTAAGATTGATACGGCTGCAAAGGAGATATATGAGACAAGAAGCATAGCTGATGGTATGAACAAAGAGTACCAGACAGCCCATAATAATTATATAAGTGCAAGCAATTCCAGTATAGTTCAGGAAATAGAAGACAATAAAAAGGTTGGAAATGCTTCTAACTCGTCAGTATGCAGAAAACTTAAGGGAGACCTTGATAAAGCAAAAGCAGCTGAAAAGGTTGATATTTGGGCGTGTTCTGAACAATTGGCTAAATATTTGGGATTTAGATATAATGCTGATAGTGATTCCTATTATACATGGGGATATTCACTTGGAAGTGAATTTGCCATTTATTGCCGTTCAGAGGAAGAAACATTGACTAGATTATATAAACATGGAGAAAAATTTGCACAGGCCATGGCAGAGGCTTTAAAGGGAGATACTAATCTGTCTAAATCTGTAAAGATAAAAGGAACAACAGTTACTGTGACATATTAATAAATAATAAGCAGAAGGAGATTTTTAGTTATGAAAAAAAAGTTATTATTGTTAGTTTTTATAGTCGGTTTGATAGTTTTAGGCTGTTCAAAGACTAATTTAAGTTCAGCAAAAAAAACAGTGAATACTATAAAAGAACAAGTGGACGAATATAACAAGTATAAGGATGTAGAGGTTCATTCAGAAGAAGAAATGAGAGAATTTGCCTTAAAATGCCTTGAGGAAAAATATGGAAAAAAATTTTTAATTGATGAATCATATTGCGAATATGAACATTTTAATGGACATGAGGATAAACCTATGACCTTATATGCAAGAGCCTATCCGGAATGTGAAAAAAAGGAGACTTGCGGATTATTTGTTGAAGAACCAAACATCTTCAAGGATAATTATTTTGTGAATTTATATTTACCAGATATTGAAGATTTTATTATTCCTGAAATGGATAAATATGATTTGAAAGGAGAATTAGATATTGACTATCCTCTTATGGCAGGAACAATCGGAGATAGTTTGAGTGCGAAAGATATAATATACGATACCAACACAAGAATTGTTTTTTTGCAGCCAGTAGAAAAAAAAGATGATATACAGGAATATATTACGATTGTAAGAAAATGGTTGAATTTTTTATATACTTGTGATTATGAGTGGTACTTCGCACTAACTGATAAAGAAGATTCTTACTATCAATATATAGGTATATCTAAGGGCGATCTAGGATATTCCTCTGAAAAAGAATGGACTGATGAAGATTTACTATCTATAATGGAATTTTGTATTGAGTCAAGTGAGAAAGATAAAAAGAACTATACTGTACCAGCAGCAATAAGTGAATTAGACCGTTAGTTATACTGAAACGGAAAAGTTAGGGGTTACATATATATTATAACATAAAAGAAGTGCTATGAATGTAATTAACTTTGTTATCAGTATAGATTTACTTGAAAATAAAATAAAGGATGGAGCAAGGTTGCTCAATCCTTTATCGTATTACCTAAGATAAGTTATAATAATAAACTGTAGAGCCGTATACGAGACCCGTACGTACGGGTCAATGAGAGGAAAGTAACATTTACTGTTATTTCTCTACTCTATTATAGTAATGTAACCGCTCCTGGCTGATATATATTAATACACTCTAAGAATCCAAAATACATAATGATAATCTGAACTATAAATATAATAAATAACATGATTGAACGTTTGTTATAATCCTCTTTGGAATGGCGAGGAAATGCATTAGCAATATAATATCCGCCAAACATAAGGGATATAAGGTATATCAAAATACCAATTGACTTGTTAAAGCACATAACTATCATGGCTATTGATATAAATGGTATCATGATACTTGACTTTAATGCTGTAAAATTAATCATGTTGCTGTACTTAATAGGATACTTGAATAGTTTGCTTATAACAAATGCTATATTAATAAATAGTATATCAAGTATAAGCATAAATGCCAGTAATATAAAATACATCATAATATTATCTTTATGATAGCCAAATGGCTTAAATACCGTCTTATAATATCCATTAAAAGCTATAGTTAAATATCCTGCATGGAGAAGAGCAAACATAAATATTTCAAAAAAGCTCAACAGGTAATGATGCGACTTAACAAATCTTTGTGAATTACTGTCTGGCTTTGTGATAATATTCTTCTCATGTATAAATAAGCTGCATATAAAGTCAACAAAACGTTTTTTCTTTGAGACGTTCTTCTCTTCAGGATTAAGATCCTGATTAGTGTATGGATCCCAGAAATTGTTAAGAAACTCATCCTGAGATTGGTTTTGCTGCATCTTAGTATATTGCTGCCTTATCTGTTGTTTTATCTGAGTCTGATTTCTCTGAGGATAGTTAACAGCAGGAAGATGTTGCTGTTCAACTAAAAACTGTCCATCTTCGCCCTGCTCTACTATTACAGAATCAGTTGTATTATTATCATTCTCTTTATTCTCATTTATTACAGTATCTTCAACCTGTCCAAAAACATGTTCAGTAGTGTCAAACAGATTACTATTGGTGTTTGTATCTTCTAAAGGCTTATTGACTGTTTCCTCTGCAGGCTGTTCTGTAGTTTCTTCAATAACCTGTTCAGTCTGAACCGATTCTGCTTCTGGTGCAGGCTCTGGTTCAGCAGTCTTAACTTGTTCTTCTTCAAATTGGCTTGCTAACTGTGCTGCAAGCATTGCCTGAATCTCTGCTTCCTGCCTTGCAATTTCCTCAGCCTGTCTTTCAGCTGCCAATCTTTCCTGCCATGCCGCTTCTTCTCTTGCACGTCTTTCAGCTTCTTCTCTTTGATATCGTTCAGCCTCTTCTCTGGCAAGTCTCTCGGCTTCTTCTCTTGCGAGTCTTTCAGCTTCCTCCCTAGCACGTCTTTCAGCTTCCTCCCTGGCGAGTCGCTCAGCCTCTTCTCTTGCGAGTCTTTCAGCTTCCTCCCTTGCAAGTCGCTCAGCTTCTTCTCTTGCGAGTCTTTCAGCTTCCTCCCTTGCAAGTCTCTCGGCTTCTTCTCTTGCGAGTCTTTCAGCTTCCTCCCTGGCAAGTCGCTCAGCCTCTTCTCTTGCGAGCCTTTCAGCCTCTTCTCTTGCACGTCTTTCAGCTTCTTCTTTTGCACGTTTCTCGGCTTCTAACTGCTCGTTATAAAGCCTGTTAATCATATCTGTAATTTCTGAGTTTAATTTCTGAGTGTGGTCAATTGCCCTGTTCTTATTAAATATGGCATCCAGATTAGGTCTGCCTGTAAAAATATCCTTATTCTTTTGCTCGTTTGCCATTATATAATCCCCCATTTCGGAACCGCAAGATGCGTATTAACTAGTTGAAAAATTAGTCCCGAATACATTGTACATAAAAAGTGTCAGTTATTCAAGTACTTTTGTATTATTTCCATGCCGTTTGTAACAAAAAAAACATAGAAAAATATATGATATTATAAATATTACATATATATTAAATAGTATAACACATTTGCAATAAAAAGTCTATAGTGCGAAAATGATAATAAAATATTTAAAAAGGCACATTTTATGTACAAAATGTGCCCTTAACTTGTTACTGTTCACGGTGAATGTCAGTAACAATGTTTATTCAGTTCTAAGTGCCACAACAGGGTCTTTCTTTGCTGCGCTTCTTGAAGGTATAATACCTGCAAAAAGTGTTAACAGAACGCTTATGCCTATAAATATAAGTGCTGCAGGTAAAGGTAAGAATACAGTTAAACCTTTGATTCCTGTTTTTGCTTTAATCAATATATTAATAGGTATGCATAAAAGGTAAGTTACCACAACACCAAGTAATCCTGAAGAGAAGCCAATAAGCATTGTCTCTGCATTGAACATATTGCTGACATTTCTCTTGGAAGCACCGATGGAACGGAGTATACCGATTTCCTTTGTTCGTTCCTGAACGGATATTAATGTAATTACACCAATCATTATTGATGAAACAATAAGTGATATACTTACAAATGCTATTAATACGTAAGTTATGGCATTAAGAATAGTTGTTACTGAGCTCATAATAAGTCCTACATAGTCAGTATACTTAATCTGCTCAAGGTCGTCCTTGCCTTTGTTATAATCCTTAATAACATCCTCTATAACATCTTTATTTGCAAATGATGTTGCATAAAGATATATTGTTGAAGGATCATCAAGCTGTACATAACCAAGTTTTATAAGGTTATCTTCATAGTTACTATTTGAAAATGTCATTACTTCGTTGTAATAAGTTGCACATGTAGTATCATCAAGTGTTCCTAGCATTGCATCAAGTGCTGCCGCACCTTCAGCTGGTGAAAGAGATGAAAGCTGTCCCATAACCTGTGCAGTATACTGGCCTTTAATCTGTTCTTCTGCCATTTGTCTGTACATGCTGTTAACTTCTTCATCACTCATCTTGCTGATATAAGCCTGTATATCTTCAGGATTCATGCTCATCTGTGTTGCCATAGCCTGAGCCATTGTCTGCTCTATGACGTCACGAGTAACACCTTCCATAGCCTGGTTAGCTGCCATTTCTAACTGGTCTTCAGGCATAATACACATAACCTTTAAGTATAATTCATATTTTTCTTCATCAGAAATTTTGCTTATATAATCACGAAATGCTTTTGCTCTTTTTTTCTCGCTTGCAGAACTTGTAACTGACTGGAATGGAAGGTTTGTAAGAATGTCAGTTTCAGGGTTATCAAGCTGTGCCTTAATTATTTCTGAATTGTTAGTTGAATTTACAACATATTCTGTAAGGGCTTTTGTGTAGGCGATTGAGCCAGTAAGCATTGTAGCGGTTGCATCTTCATTAGGTCTTATAATACCTGTAATCTTAATAGGTGTTCCGTTATCATAAAGATACTGAAGATCCTTTTCAGATTCACGAAGGTCTTTGTAAGTACCTGTAATACTGTCATATTTGTAACAGTCTGAGTTGAAAATTAAATGATAGTCACCATTACAGATTTCTTCATATGTCCACTTTGTTCTTCCTGTTTCTTCGATAGAAACACCTTTAACAGCTGCTTCCATTACCTTATCGATACTGTCTTTTGTCTCAAATCCAAGAGCGTAAAGCGTAATATCATTTAATTCATTGTTCTGGTCAAGTACAAGTAAAACTTCATTATATTCATTAGGCCATGAACCATAAACAAGGTCATATTGCTCTTTTAACAAAGGATGTATAAGGTCGCCATTAAGTCCTGATAACATTTCCTGCCAAAGAGTGCTTCCACCTGTATTTCCCATAGACATAATGCTTCCTGATGAAGCTGATGCACCTGACATGGCAGACATATCTATTCCCATCTGCTCAGACATAAGTGTTGCCATAAGTTCGCTGGTATCAGAGTGGATAATTGTGTTATCTACAGTCTTTGTATAAATCTGAGGACTAATCTTATATGAATACTGGATACCATTTATTGCATCATTAAATGATGAGTCATTTTTTTCAAGTTCTTTTTCAAGATATGTTTTAAATGACTTAAGGTCATTTTCATTCTTTGATGTATTATTAAATGCGTTCATGATGTCATAGGCAGCTGAACTTTTATATACAGCTTTATTATCATGATCATCTTTTTTCTCATTAACTTCAGCAACGATTTTTAACAGTGATGCAAGGTTAGTACTTGTTTCTTCTATCATTAACGGATATGAAGAAAGCGTCTCTTCCTGAACATTATCAATATAAGTAGATAAGCCGTTTGAAATAGCATATATAAGGGCAATACCTATTATACCGATACTTCCTGCAAACGCTGTGAGTGTTGTACGTCCTTTTTTAGTAAAAAGGTTCTTAAGTGATAATCCAAAGGATGTAAACCATGACATTGAAGGCTTTTTAGCTGTTTTTTTATTTTCTGCTTCGTCATTCTGTATGGACTCATCACGAACTTTCTCAACTTGAAGTTCTTTTTCTGTAAGTGGCATTGAATCATTCAGAATCTTTCCATCAAGCATCTTTACAATTCTTGTTGAATACTGACTTGCAAGTTCTGGATTATGTGTAACCATGATAACAAGGCGGTCTGAAGATATCTGCTTTAAAATGTCCATAACCTGTATGCTTGTTTCAGTATCAAGTGCACCTGTAGGTTCATCTGCAAGGATAATATCAGGATTATTAACGATTGCACGGGCTATAGCAACACGCTGCATCTGTCCTCCTGATAATTCACTTGGTCTTTTCTTAAGCTGCTCTCCAAGTCCAACATCCTCAAGAGCTTTCTTTGCTCTGTCTCTTCTTTCTGCTTTTGAAACACCAGATAATGTAAGGGCAAGTTCAACATTCTGTAAAACAGTCTGGTGTGGTATAAGATTGTAACTTTGGAATACGAAACCGATTGAATGGTTTCTATATGCATCCCAGTCTCTGTCTTTGAAATCCTTTGTGGAACGTCCGTTGATTAATAAATCACCGCTTGTATACTTATCCAAACCACCTATAATATTAAGCATTGTAGTTTTTCCACATCCGGATGGACCAAGTATTGATACTAACTCGGAACTGCGGAAAGCCAGATTAATGCCTTTAAGTGCATGGACGGTATTTTCCCCTGCGAGATAATCTTTTGTTACGTCTTTTAATTCTAACATATCTAACCTCCATTATTACTTATTACGTTACTATTCACGTATAACTTTCCTAATAGGTCGCAGACCATCTGCTTCGCATATGTCGCTGCCATGCAGCTTTTGTCTGCGACTATTGGGAAAGTTCCTGCTTCGCAGGTTTAGTATAATATGTTTTACAGCTTAACATGCAAACATGTACGCTGTATCCATATTATACTAAACGTGAATAGTAACTTTATTATTTATACTATGAACTACTTGGAAAATTGATATAATCTCCCTTACTAATGATTATAGAGATTATTTCTCTCAACTATATCAATAAAACTTCAAATATTATTGAGTTTCAATTGAGGTTTAGTTGAGAAAAATTAAATTTTGTAATAATTTTATGAAAAGGTATTGCTTATGAAATTTGTATATGATATAATG
>JAILNW010000203.1 GCA_024691145.1 Lachnospiraceae bacterium | reverse complement strand
TATTTCCTTGATGTTTATTTATATAGTTCCTCTTGAACCTTTCTCTGATATGTTGAGTATTTTTAACATAGCAATAAGTGGGATGAAAGATCCAGAGGGATATCTATCTAACTATAATAATCAAATACCTATAACGGTATATTTATGGATTATAACCAAGGTCTTTGGAAAAAAAATAATAATCCCTAAGATTTTTAATATAGTTTGCGATGTAGTAATATTATATTTTGTTTATAAGATTTATCAGATTTTATTTGATAAAAAAGATGAATGCAAGAGCATAGTTTGGTTTGTTGCACCATTTCTTCCGGTAATTTTGTATACAAATCATATATACAATGATGTATTGTATACTGCACTGACTATGACTTTATTATATATGGTTCTAAAATCAAAATGGAGTACTTTGAATTATGTTATAATGTGTGTAATTTCGGTAATACAATATGTAATTAGACCGGTAGGTATTATTTATATAATAGCTTTAACAATGCACATGGTGTTATATCGCAAAGATATAAAGAAGGCTGTTATTTATGTGTTTATTTCTATGACTTTTATAACACTTATAGGAAAAGTAAATGACAGAGTATTTAATGTTGATAAATCAAAGCAGTTCCCAGTATGGTCATTTATTCAGATGGGAGTAAATGAGGAGGAGTTTGGTTTTCAGGATGGAACTCATTCGCATGACTGGACTATGGATGATTGTATTAAAAAATATAAGGATTTAGGAGTAAAAAAGGTATTAACTATATATGGTAAGAAAACTTTGTGGATGTGGTCTGAAGGAACATATCAGGCTGAGAGATATGGTTTTGGTGATTCTTTTGCACAGTTTTCGAGGGAGAATAGCATTACTCAATCCTTACTTGATGTTAATAATTCATTTATAAGAATAGCGTTGGAAAAGCTAATGAAGGCGCAATATTATATTTATATGGTGCTTGCGTTAATAGGAATTGTAGTTATTCGTAAAGGTAAAAAAGAACAATACAATAGGCAGGCAGTGCTTATGTATCTGATATGTGGGTTTTTCTGTTTTTATCTATTATGGGAGATTAAGTCCAGATACATATATTCTATGTATCCTATAATTATGATATATGCATATGCTGGCTGGGAACGTGTTTGTAAGGAAGTTTTAAAAAGAAAGAATAAATTAATAACTACAGATTAAAGAAAACAGGAGGAAAAGTAGTGAATATAGCAGTGTTTGCTTCTCATGGTGGAAGCGATTTACAAGCGATAATGGATGGATGTAAGGAGAATAAAATCAATGCGAAAGTGCAGGTTGTTATAAGCAATAATGGCGATTCTATGGCTTTACAACGAGCAGAGAAGGAGAATATACCTCACTTTCACTTAAGTGCAAAAACCGAAGGTTCAGAGGAAACGCTGGCAAAACGTTTACTGGATGTGCTTGAGGAATATAATATAGATATGATTTTTCTTGCTGGATATATGAGATTGCTACATATTACAATTTTGGAAAAATACAATAATAGAGTATTCAACATACATCCGGCATTGTTACCTAAATATGGCGGAAAAGGAATGTATGGAATTAATGTTCATACAGCAGTTATTGCAGCAAGGGAAAAAGAAAGTGGTGTAACAATACATAGAGTCAATGCTGAATATGACAGCGGGGAAATCGTGGCACAGACAAAAGTGCCTGTATTAGAAAATGACACACCTGAAACATTAGCGGCCAGAGTGCTGGAGAGAGAACATACATTTTTGGTGGAAGTCATTTCGGATATTGTGGAGGGAAAGATTGAACTTGGATAGGAAGAAAATGTCTTGTTTTGAAAATAAAACGTATTACATAAAGATATAAGGCTTCGAGTTTTTTTTTAAAAAACTCGAAAAAAAAACTCGAAAGAAATATTAAAAGGTCAGAAAACGTTATAAATAAAGGGGTGTGGGATTTGGCCTTTCGAGTTTTTTATTTGGATCCACTCGATAGAAGTGTAAATTATAACTCAAATTAAGCATGGAGGAAAATATGAATATACAGATTGAAAAGAATTATAGGGATAATCCATCTCTCAGGGAATCATTTAATAAACTTTCTGAACTTACTTTTGGATTAAATTTTGAATCCTGGTATCAGAATGGTTTCTGGAAGGATAATTATATACCATATTCTGTGGTTATTGATGGAGAGGTTATATCAAATGTCTCTGTTAATGCCTGCAATATGAATTATAATGGTAAGGTGGTAAAACTAATTCAATTAGGAACTATTATGACTAATCCTGACCATAGAGGAAAAGGCTATGCAAGAATGCTTATGGAAGAGGTACTTAAGGACTATGAAGGAAAGGCAGATGGAATATATTTATTTGCCAATGATTCAGTACTTGATTTCTATCCTAAATTTGGCTTTAAGGAAACAAAGGAACATCAGTATAGTAAGGAAGTTTCAATAGATGGAGAAGATAAAACTACTAAAGTAAGTATGAAAGACAAAAAGGACTTTGACAAAATGGTTAAACTTCTTGAAACAAAACAACAGAATGCTTCGATATATATGGTGGAAAATACAGGGCTTTACATGTTTTATTTATCACAATTCATGAATGAATGTGTATATTATATTGCTGATTGTGATAGCTATGTAGTTGCTGAACTTGAAGAGGACACACTTATACTCCATGCAATCATTGGAGAAGGTGATGTATATAAAGTTGTAGCTGCATTTGGCTCACAAGTAAAAAAGGTTGTTTTGTGCTTTACACCTAAGGAAGCAAGTGGATTTGAAAAAAGTGAACTTAAAGAAGAAGATACTACATTTTTTACAAAAGGAAAATTCTTTGAAGAAAATTGGAATAATGAATATATGATGCAGGCAATTACTCATGCCTGAAAAAAAGGTGCATATCAAACAAAATTTGGTATGCACCATTTTTCAACAAATATATCTTTATTCAAGGTTTAAAGTTTTCTTTGTAATCAATATGTTTATATAGTTAATTAAAAAGAATGCGATTATTGCACATATTGAATAGAATATAAGTGTTATTATAGTTGTAGTGAGTACATTATATAAGATAGAATTTACTATTATTAAACCAAACAATAATACAGCGAGCATGACTTGGAGGGAAAGGAAAGTTCCTATAATTATATGTTTACTCCATAATCGGCCTATAGTTACAGACAAATACAATGTAGAATAATAAACAATTGCCCAAACTACAAAAGCAATTAATAGTTCTGATACAAAGTCATTAAGACAGCAGTCTTTTAAAGTAACGTTTTTGTTAAATGCAATTGTAGAAAAAAGCCCAACAGTGATAGAAAGTATAGTGGCAATTTCCCATATAAAACCAACTATAATTTTTGAAGATATAATATTACTTATGCTTGCTGGGAGAGTAAATGCAAAGTATCCCTCTGAAGCATAAAGACTTTTATAGTAACGAACAGTAAGCAATATTGTTGCTGCAAATATCATTGGAAGATACACATAAAAAGATGTCTCTCCAAAGTAATCTCCAAAATCATTAAGTGAGTGATCATTATAGCCTGCATATGAATGTAAAATCTGTACTCCGCATAAAATGCTATATATCAAACTAATGAAACATGCAGGAATCATTATTTTACTTGTTTTTTTTAATTCATAATTAATAAGTTTTTTTAACATCTGTATACCTCCCTAAAATATTCATCAAGTGATTTGCCATATTCGTCTCTGATATCATCTACTGGTTTATGAAGTTTAACCTGTCCATTCTGTAGAAAAATTGCATCATCCATTAATTGTTCCACATCAGATATAAGATGTGTTGAAATAATAATGGAAGCAGAAGGATCATAATTATTCATTATAGTATTAATTATATATTCTCTTGCAGCAGGATCCACTCCGCCAATAGGTTCGTCAAGAAGATATAATTTGGCTCTTCTGCTCATTGCAAGGATCAGCTGGACTTTTTCCTTTGTACCCTTTGAGAGTGTTTTAAATCTGGCCTTTGTGTCTATGCTAAGATTTGAAAGCATTTCATAAGCTCTTTCAGTATCAAAATCCTCAAAAAAATACTTAAATGTTTTTACGATTGCGGTAATAGTCATACTGTCATCCAGACAAGTACAATCAGGAAGATATGATATGATTTTCTTACTTTCAATTCCTACAGGGTTACCATCAACTGAAATTGTGCCTGAGTTAGGAACTAAAAGTCCGCATATAGTCTTAATTAATGTGGTTTTACCACTTCCATTAGGTCCAAGCAGTCCTGTAATATGACCAGGAGCTATGGACAGGTTTATATTATTAAGGGCTGTATTAGAACCATATTTCTTTGTAAGCCCTTGTATTGTTAACAAGTTACTCATAATTACTCTCTCCTTTATAAATGTTTTAAATCCAATTATTTACCTGCAAAATCACTAACCAATTGCAAGATTTCTTCTTCATTTAATCCTAGTTTCTTCATGTTTATGAAGAATTCTTCAATTTGTTTATTAACCAGCGATGTCTTTAATTCTTTAATTATGTTCTCATCCTCAGTTATAAAACGTCCACTGGTTCTTTCTGAGTGAACAAGTCCTGTCTGCTCAAGATTACTGAGTGCTCTTTGCATTGTATTAGGATTTACACCGGCTTCAACAGCAAGGTCGCGAACACTTGGCAGTTTATCACCTGATTTGTATCTCCCCAAAACAATATCATTCTTGATATAATCAGTAATCTGTAAAAAGATAGGACTGTCTGAATTAAGATTCCATGGCATATTAAAAGTCTCCTTTCTACAGATTTTATTTTGTATTATTGTATTAATCACTTAGTACAATAATACAATAACATGAGTATGGAGTTTTGTCAATAGAAAAAAATAAAAAAAATTAAAACTCATTATATTGCTTAACAGAATACGAATAATATGATAGAATGGATTAGATAAATATCAGGTAATTTAAGGAGGGCAATATGAAGTATGAATTTGGAGTTGCTAACAAGGGTTATATTTTTAAAGATGACAAGTTGTTAGTTATTTATAAAACAAAGGAAGAAGCAAAAGAGGATCCTGATCCTGATTTAAGAATAGACCAGCCTGGAGGAAGACTTGAGTTTGGTGAGGAACCAATTGAGGCACTGAGAAGAGAGATCATGGAGGAAGTTGGCTTAAAGGTTAATATTATTAAGCCTATCGATGTATGGACTTATTGTAAAAATGATAAGGGATTTCAATTAGTTGGAATTAATTATCTTTGTCAGTGGACTAATGGCGATGTAACACTGAGTGCAGAACATGAAAGTTATGAGTGGCTTACTTTAGACGATATTAAGAAAAGACAATTAGAGGATGAAGAGCAATATGTAAGAGCATTTGCGGAATGGGGAAAATATATAGATTAATTGTTAAATGCTAAAGCTCTATGAGAAAAAACACTCATAGAGCTTTTGGTTATCTTTTTTTATAAATAAGTAATTCTGGATTAGTGCCATTTTCTCCGTATGTGCAGATAAGTATAAAATCCATATTTGCAAGTATTCCAAAACATACGGAATCGTCAAATTCGCATTCCAGCTGATTTCCAAGATAGGTTGCATTGTCATCTAAGAACTTAACCGTTTTGCCATTTGGAAGTCTGTATTCAAGATTAACATAACTGCCTACAAGGGCATTAAGAGATTTAACCGGTGGCATGCCTTCTACCTTTAAATCATTGATTTCTTTAATAAGGGTTTGTTTAAATTCTTCAAAAGCACTGCCATTACTGAGTTCTTCATATCGTTTCCAATAGTCCAGTTTAGGAAGCTCTGCTTTAAGATATGCTCTAAGTTCATCTTCGCTATGTTCCTTGTGGTCCATGTTTTTTATACATACATCTATAAGATTATCCATGTCACTGTACATATATTCTCCATCAGCGTAACACCATTTGCAGTAATTAATATTACTTGAACCATCTTTCTCTTTGCTGATTATGCTTTCTTCCATAGGCATGCCACAACACTGGCAAATTAATTTATGATGAGTGCCTAAAAGAGTATTAATTGAAACTCCAAAGAGTTCTGATAAAAGCTTAAGAGTTTCAGTATTTGGTATGGTTTCACCGCTTTCCCATCTTGAAACAGCCTGACGTGTAACAAATACTTTTTTGGCAAGTGCATCCTGGGAAAGTCCATTTTTAACACGAAGTTCGTTAATTATATCCTTTGTCTCCATTTCGAATCATCTCCTTGGTAATATTGTATCATAGTATGATGATATGTAAAAGCAACACGCTGTTGCCTAGAGATGACATTTGGAAATATATAGAAAAATATTGCTATCATTTATCTGGTGTAGTATAATTACAACATAGTTTTGAGAAAGTAAGGTGAGAAAATGTCAGATTCCTATGAATTGAACAGTGTTACTCAGCTAACTGGATAAAAAATAAAAATGTTTAGAAATAAAACTTATAAATGAAGGGTTTATTATTGGTTAATTGGTTAATTAATAAAAAATTTAACCAATCTTAACCAATAAAATAACCAATCTAAAGGTTTTAATGCCTATAAATAAAGGCTTTTTAATTAGTTAATTGGTTAATTAATAAATAAAATTAACCAATCTTAACCAATAAGGAGGAGTATTCTTTGGATTTAATTACATTATGCAACAAGATTAATCTGCAGGATGAAGTTAAGGAAAGAGTTTTAGCTTTTACAGAGAAGTTTGATTTTAAAAAAGCAGATGAGCTTCAAAAAAGATATTATGTATATGGAGATATGAAGGATGCTAGAAATAAGGTTATAGAGATACTTGGAGAGGATAATGATGGTATTAAGATTTTTTCATGTATGCTTAGGGCAGCCTTAGATACATATACATTTTATAAAAACAAGGGAATTTCAGATGAAATTTATTATGACACAATGAAATGTTTTACACGTTTTATTGGTGAAACTTATAAAATAACAGGAAAGTATTGTTTTGACCGTCAGTGGTGGACAACAAGGCAGGTTGGTGGTCATTTATACAGGATAGGACAGTTGGAATATGAAATAATACCAGAAGAAGGTAAAAGCATAATCAGTATACATATTCCTTCGGATGCTGATTTTACACCTGTTGCAGTAGAAAAATCCATACATGATGCACATAAATTTTTTGAAAGATACTATAAGGAATTAGCTGGGGCTGAGTTTCAGTGTTGCTCATGGCTGTTAGATAGTACATTAAAAAGCATGTTAAACAGTAATTCTAATATTATTAGCTTTCAGAATAGATTTGATATATATGATGAAGGTGATGTAGACATGGAATTTGTTGAGTGGATATTTAATAAAAGAACGAATGATTACAGCACTTTGCCGGAAGATACTTCACTGCAAATTAAGGTAAAGGAGCATCTTTTAGCTGGCGGTGTATTAAGAAACAGTTGCGGAAGGCTAAAAAATATAGGGAAAAATAGGATAAAGTTTAAAAGATTGTTGGTGCTTGGATGTCCAGGCAGTGGAAAAAGCAGGTTGGCTAAAAGAATTCATGGTCTCACAAATCTGCCATTATATCACCTGGATAACATCTGGTGGAAGAAAGACCGAACTAATATAACAAGAGAGGAATTTGACAGAATACTTGATGGTATACTAATGGAAGACAGCTGGATTATAGATGGTGACTTCAAGAGGACATATGAAAAAAGAATTGCTGCTTGTGATACAATTATTTTTTTAGATTATGATGAAGAAGTGTGTTTACAGGGAATTACTGAAAGAGTTGGACAGGAACGAGATGATATGCCTTGGACAGAGAATGAGATTGACCCTGAATTAGTTACTTTAGTAAAACAATATACGAATAATTCAAAACCTGTATTGCTTGAATTATTTAAAAAGTATTCTGATAAAAATGTTATTATTTTTCATAGCCGTAAAGAAGCTAATGAATATTTTGGTTTTAAGGAAGATTAAGGAGGAGAAGTCATATGTTACAATATGGTATGCCAACATTAATAGAAATAGATAGTTTAGAAGATACTATTAAACTGTGCAAGGAATTAGATTTATCTTTTGTGGAATTAAATATGAACTTGCCACAGTATCAGATAGAACAGTTAGAGAATATTGAGTACCTTAAAGAGTTAAAGGAAAAATACCAGATAGGTTTTACTATACATCTTGACGAGAATCTTAATGTGTGCGATTTTAATAAAGCAGTTGCAAATGCATATAGTGAGACAGTGTACAGAGCAATTCAGGTTGCAAAACAATTAAATGTGCCGATACTTAATATGCATATGAATCATGGAGTGCATTTTACACTTCCCGACAGAAAAGTTCAGTTATTTAAGCAATACTTTAATGATTATATGAAGTCATTTGAGGAATTTCGTGCTGGCTGTGAGAAGGCAATTGGTGATTCTGATATAAAGATATGTATAGAAAATACTGATGGATACAAAGAGTATGAAGTGTCAGCAATAGAGTATCTTCTTAAAAGCCATGTATTTGGATTAACATGGGATATTGGACATTCTAATGCAGTTAATAATGTAGATGAAAAGATAATTATGGATAATAAAAATAAGCTTTATCATTTTCATATACATGATAGCTTGGGAAAGAAAGACCATATGACATTAGGAACTGGAGAAATTAATCTTAATCAGAGATTTCAGGTGGCAAAGGAATGTAACTGCAGATTGGTTGTAGAAACTAAGACAGTTGCTGCACTTAAGGAGTCTGTTAGCTGGTTAGATAAAAATGGATTAAGGTGATTTATGAACAAAATACTTAATAAAATAAGCTGTATTATAAATGAGAATATTAAAAAATATTTGCCGGATGTTTTGCCAGAGGAATTAGAGGACAATGGCAGTGTTTATTATATGAATGGAAACGATGGAACTGAGTTTGACTGTTAATTGGGATGCCGACATTAAGAAATTTGAAACAGATAGTGATGTTACAGATTCTGAAGTGGAAGAGTTTATAAAATTAAGAGAATATATGCTTCCTAGTATTGAAAGAAAAGAACTGATGAATATGTTTGCCTATGTTTCTAAGAAAATTACAGAAGAAGGTTATAAAGTTGGTTTTATGACCAGAGACGAGATGGAAAATGATAGGGATAGCGGCTGGTGTTTTATGGCAGGAAATGAAGAAGATGATTACATTAACAATTATAAAAATATTGCTTTATTAAGCTTGGGACAGGTTTGTACGCTTGATCCTGATGTATGGCAGTATATAAATGAACCTGTGGGGACAGAACTTATACGAATATCATCTGACAAGTTTGAACCAGATAAGAAAGATAAAACTATTTTTGTACAAAAAAGAGATTAATAGAAAATTTCTGGAGGTATTTATGGTTGATTATGGATTAAATGATAAGGTAGCAATAATTACAGGAGCAAATAATCCGCAGGGAATAGGGGCAACTACTGCACTTTCATTTGCAAAGCAGGGAGCAAAGGTAGTTCTTGTTTATAAGAAAATAAACAGACCATTTGATGCTAGTAAGACAGATAAAAATGGAGTGGACAGATATTATGCTGCAAATGCAGGAAATACTGAGGTTGTGGAGAGCAAACTTAAGGAAATAAATGCAGATTATCTTGTAATTGAAAGTGATATTTCAAGTGAGTCTGCTGTAAAGGAAATATATGAAAGAATAATAAAGCAATATGGTAAAGTGGATATCTTAGTTAACAATGCAGCTGTCGATGATGAAAATGGATTTGATACTATTGAAAAAATAACTAAAAGTGTAATTGATGATACATTTTCGGTAAATGTAAGAGGAAGTATTATGATGACAAGGGAATTTATTAATCATCGAGGTGATTATGGAAGAATTATCAATATTTCTACAGATGCTGCACAGATATTTGCTGGCCAGATTACATATGGAGCAAGTAAGGCAACCTTGGAGGCACTTACAAGAAGCATAGCTCTTGAAGTAGGAAAGTATGGTATCACAGTTAATTGCGTTGCACCTGGACCTACACAGACAGGATGGATTGATGAAGAACTTGAAAAGTCAGTTCTTCCACTTATTCCAATGGAAGAGTTAATGCAGCCAGAAGATATAGCAGATACAATACTGTTTCTTGCAAGTAAACATGCAAGAATGTTGACAGGACAGGTAATCAAAGTGTCCGGGGGACATGCATTGTAAAGGAGGATAATATGGGACTTGATTTGTATATAGAAGCCAAAATTACAGAAAAAGCAACGGGCAGATGTATTACTGCACCACATAAACATGACCCTGATTATGAGGAAGATTTATACTTTACTGTAATTTTAATGTTTGGAAGTGATGCATATCCTATACGTAATAGTTGGATTGATATTATTAATCGTCATCTGAATACCTCATATGGATATGATGATCTAATTATCCCAATACCGCAATCTGCACTTAGAGAGATATGTAGTTGTTTATATAGTTATATTTGTTTGCCAGAATCAAATAGATTTGAACATCATATTCAGTGTGGCTTTTGGGATATAAAGGTTAGAGAAAAAGAAAAAGGTAATTCATATAGTTTTGTTCCAAAAGATTACTATAAAAGTTGGAATATTAGAGACTATGACAATGAATGTCGATATCAGGCCAATTATTTGTATGATTTTATTGAACTTATTGAAAGAATACATTATGAAAATAGATATATACCACTAAAAGCAGATGATAGTTTAGGTATTAGAGAAGATGGAACGGATCTTCTTCCAGATGATTATATTACTTCTGCAGATGATTTAAAAAAATTTAAAGAAAACCCACAAGCATATGAGTGGACTTTCAGAATATTTAATTCATTTTAAAGATAAGCCTGCATTTGCAGGCTTTTGTCATATATAAAAATATTTTGAAAATTTTGTAAAAAATCTATTGACTTGGAGTTAACTCAAAGTAATATAATACAAATATGAAATTTGAAAAAGATTATAGGAGGAATTTTTATGAACGAAAAGATCGTACAGACTGCGGGAAAACAGCAGGAAGAAACAGTGGCAGTTAATGAAAAAGATAAATATCAAAACAGTATTTTTTTCCCAATAGGGGAAACGAATGATGCATATGCACAATATTTTGTTGGGCAAAGTTATCTTGCTCCCCTTTCGACTTCTCAGGTACCTATGTATAACGTGACTTTTGAACCAGGCTGCAGGAATAACTGGCATATACATAATGCTGATAATGGTGGTGGACAGATGTTAATTTGTGTTGGAGGCAGAGGATATTATCAGGAATGGGGGAAGGATGCAGTGTTAATGACACCAGGAACAGTTATAAATATTCCGGCAGGTGTAAAACACTGGCATGGTGCGGTACCAGATTCATGGTTTTCTCATATTGCGGTTGAGGTTCCAGGAGAGAATGGAAGCTGTGAGTGGCTTGAATCAGTAAGTGATGAAGATTATAAAAAATTAAAAATAAAAACACTTGACTTGGAGTTAACTCCAAGTAGTATAATACAAACATAATAATTGTTAGAAAGAAGGTAATTATATGAATAAGTATATATTAAATAATGGAATTGAGATGCCTTGCTTTGGTATCGGTACATTTATGATTGAACCAGATGATGCAGAAAAGTCTGTGGAGTATGCATTAAAGAATGGTTATAGGATGATAGATACAGCTAATGCTTATGTAAATGAAAAGGCAGTAGGAAGAGGTATAAAAAAATCAGGTGTATCAAGAGAAGATATATTTGTAAGTACTAAACTATGGCCTTCAGTGTATGAAGATGATAATGCAGTTGATAAAACACTTGAAAGATTAGGATTAGATTATATAGATTTATTATTCCTTCATCAGCCTACTTCTAATTGGAAAGAAGGATATAAACAACTAGAAAAAGCATATAAAGAAGGCAAGATAAAAGCTATAGGTATTTCAAATTTTGAAGGTGATTATATTGAAGAACTTCTTAATATATGCGATGTAAAACCTCAGGTAATTCAGGTGGAAGCACATCCATATTATACTCAGGATGAATTAAGAAAGATAACAGATAAAGAAGACATAAGGATAATGTCTTGGTATCCATTGGGACATGGAGACAGAACTTTAATAAATGAACCAGTGTTTACAGAATTGGCTAAAAAGTATAATAAAACAAATCCTCAAATAGTGTTAAAATGGCATATTCAGATGGGATTTATAGTTATTCCTGGAACTAAAAACAAAGATCATATTTTGCAAAATGCGGATATATTTGATTTTGATTTAACAAAAGAAGATATGCAGGTGATTAGTAGGATTAATAAAAACAAAAGATATTATATACGAACAGAAGAGCAGTTAAAACAGTTCAAAAACTGGAGCCCTGACTTTGATAATCAGAAGTAATTTTCATAGGAGATGATAATATGACCATTAAGGAAGTATGTGAGAAGTACGATATAACTCCTGATACACTAAGATACTATGAACGTGTTGGAGTGATTCCGGAAGTTAATCGAACAAAAGGTGGTATAAGGGATTTTTCAGAGGAAGATATCAAGTGGGTGGAGAATGCCATTTGTATGCGTAGTGCAGGTGTTCCTGTTGAGATGCTTATTGAATATGTAAGATTATTTCAGCAGGGAGATGGTACGCTAGAAGCCAGAAGGAATCTTTTGATAGAGGCAAGGGCAGAGGTGCAAAAACAGTTAGATAAATACCAAAGTACCATGGACAGGCTTAATTACAAGATTTCAAGGTATGATGAAGCATTAAAAACAGGTATATTGTCATGGGATGATAAACAGTAATATGAGGAGGCTTAAAGGATGATTAAAACAGAAGAATTACAATTAGCAGGTGAATGGGATAAGGTTTTTCCTAGAAATGAAGAGGTAGAACATAAAAAAGTAACATTTGTAAATCATTTTGGCATAACATTAGCAGCAGACATGTATATGCCAAAGGAAGCGGAAGGGAAACTTCCAGCAATAGCAGTATCAGGACCATTTGGTGCAGTAAAAGAACAATCATCAGGTCTTTATGCACAGGAAATGGCATCAAGAGGCTTTATCACAATAGCATTTGACCCATCATTTACAGGAGAATCTGGTGGGGTTCCAAGAGATA
The DNA here is from genome assembly GCA_024691145.1 of Lachnospiraceae bacterium. Classification (GTDB taxonomy): domain Bacteria; phylum Bacillota; class Clostridia; order Lachnospirales; family Lachnospiraceae; genus JAILNW01. Next base: position 2,849 of record JAILNW010000203.1, on the reverse strand, counting down.
TGAATAGCCCTGATATAAATGTGGAGGATTTTCAGGCAGCAGTTGATTTCCTTTCTGTTTTGGAAAATGTTGATCCTGAAAAAATTGGTATTATAGGAATATGTGGCTGGGGAGGCATGGCTCTTTCGGCAGCTTGTATTGATACACGAATAAAAGCAACAGTTGCCTCAACAATGTATGATATGTCGAGAGTAACAACAAAAGGATACTTTGATTCTGCCGATAATGAAGAGGCAAGATATCAGATGAGAGTAAATATAAATAATCAAAGAACAAAAGATTATGAAAAAGGTGAATATGTTCATGGGGGAGGAGTTATTGATCCACTACCTGAGGATGCTCCTTATTTTGTAAAGGACTATCATGCATATTATAAAACAGACAGAGGATATCATTCTAGAAGTCTGAATTCTAATGATGGCTGGAACGTTACGGCAGGAACATCTCTTATGAACACAAGACTACTTGCTTATTCTAATGAAATAAGAAATGCTGTACTTGTTATTCATGGGGATAAAGCACATTCTTGCTATATGTCTAAGGACGCATATGCAGATATGATAAAAGACGGTAAATACACTGATAATAAAGAGCTTTATATTATAGAAGGTGCAAGTCATACAGATTTGTATGACAAGATGGATATTATTCCATTTGATAAGATGCAGAAATTCTTTGAGAAATATTTAAAATAAAATATAAGGAGTGATTTATATGGCAAAGACATTAATAGCATTTTTTTCAAGGGCAGATGAAAATTATTTTGGCGGTGCCATGAGATATATTGAAGTTGGCAACACAGAGATTGTTGCTAATAAGATAAAGGATAAAATAGATGCAGATATTTTCAAGATAGAGATGAAGAAACCATATGCCAAGGATTACAACACTTGCATTGAAGAGGCAAAGATGCATAAGAGAGAAAATGCAAGACCAGAGTTAATATCTAAACTAGACAGTATTAATGAATATGATACTATAATACTTGCATATCCTAATTACTGGGGAACAATGCCTATGGCAGTATTTACATTTTTAGAAGCATTTGATTTTTCAGGAAAAACTATTCTTCCTCTTTGCACAAATGAGGGAAGTGGTATGGGAAGCAGCGAAAAAGACATTAGCAAATTGTGTCCAAATGCTAAGTTAGAAAGAGGTCTTGCATTAAATGGCAGCAGTGTTGCTAGCTGTGATGGTCAGGTGGAAACATGGCTTAAGGAAAATGGATTAGTTTAAAAAGCAATAAATAATTTTATATTAACTTAAGGAGGATTTTACATGCAGAATTTTGATTATCAGACACCTACGAGACTTATTTTTGGAGAGGGAGTTATTGCTAAACTTCCTGAAGTAATGAGCCAGTTTGGAAAGAAAGTACTTCTTACTTATGGAGCAGGAAGTATCAAGAAAATAGGTCTTTATGACAAGGTAAAGGAACTTTTGAAGGATTATGATATTTATGAACTTTCAGACATTCAGCCAAATCCAAAGTATGACCCTAGTGTACTTGACGGGGTTAAGATTTGCAAAGAGAATGATATAGATGTTATTCTTGCTGTTGGAGGAGGAAGTGTTCTTGACTGCTCTAAGGCTATTGCAACAGGGGCAAAGTATGATGGAGACCCATGGGATTTGATTTCCTATAAAGCAGTTGCAACTGAGTCAATTCCTATCGTGGATATAATTACTCTTGCGGCTACAGGAAGTGAGTATGATCAAGGCGGAGTTATCTCAAGAACTGAAACAAATGATAAGATAGGATATATGGATAATCTTAATTATCCTAAAGTATCATTTCTTGATCCGACTTATACATTTACTGTATCAAAGAAGCAGACAGCAGCGGGCTGTGCTGATGCCATGAATCATATAATGGAGCAGTATTTCTGTGAGGATTCAACACTTCTTAATGATGGATTTATGGAGGCTGGTTTAAAGAGTCTTATGATTAATACTAAGAAATGTCTTGAAAATCCAGAGGACTATACTGCAAGAGCAGAGATGATGCTTGCTTGTACTTATGGCTGTAATGGCATATATTCTTTGGGAAGCAGTTATACAGGTTGGCCTTGTCATGGAATAGAACATGCACTTTCAGCCTATTATGATATTACTCATGGAGAAGGCCTTGCAATAATAACACCAAGATGGATGAAACACATATTAAGCGATAAAACTGTTAAACGTTTTGTAAAGTATGGTGTAAATGTATTTGGCATTGATGCTAATCAGGATAAGTTTGATATTGCAAATCAGGCAATTGATGCAACATATAAGTTCTTTGAGTCAATTGGAATACCTATGCATCTTAAGGATGTAGGAATTGATGATAGCAGAATAAAAGAAATGGCACATCATATAGCAATAAATGAAGGCTTGGAAAATGCATGGGCACCACTAAATGAAGATGACCTTGTAAAGATTCTTATGGAATCATTATAGGATTGTTTGAAATTTAAAGATAATACTGAAAAACTCAGGCTGTGATTACAATGGTAGTTACGGCCTGAGTCTTTATTTTAATTCAACCAAAAGTTAAATTAAAGTCGAGTTAAAATTGAATTAAAAGAGAAAACTGGTAATTATTATAACCCAAGATGTCGATTTTATAATAGATAAAGTAGAATTTTTATTAAGAAAGAGGACATTGTATGTTTAAACTTGCAATTAGTTATATTACAAAAATGAAGAAAAACACAATTATCTGCTTATCAGGTATTGTGGTATCTGTAATTATGATATTTTCTCTTGTTCAGATCAGCATTACAATAAAAAACAGCTTTAATAATGTTATGCTTTCTAATTCCAATTATGACCTGATGTATATGAAGGTGTATCAGTAATAATTC
>JAILNW010000189.1 GCA_024691145.1 Lachnospiraceae bacterium | reverse complement strand
TAAGCAGTATGGAGAGCTTCCTTTAGGATATGATCATAAGTATGTATATTCCTATTATGTATTACTGTGCTAATGCTTCTTTAATTGCCTTAGCCATAAATTCTATCTTTTCATCTGTCATTCCTGGATAAACGCCAACCCAGAAAGTATCCTTCATAATTCTGTCTGTATTCTCAAGAGTTCCAACTACTCTGTAGCCTTCTCCGCTTGCTCTCATCTTATCGAAGCAAGGCTGCTTAATAAGATTACCTGCAAATAACATACGAGTCTGAACTCCTCTTGATTCAATATACTGAACAAGCTTGTTCTTATCAACGCCTTCTTTACAAGTAATAAGGAATCCGAACCAGCTTGGCTGTGTACCCTCTGCTGCCTCTGGAAGGATAAGCTTGTCGCTGCAGTCATCAAGCAAAGCTCTTAACTTGTTGAAGTTGTAAATTCTCTTCTCAACAAATGAAGGGAACTTCTTAAGCTGTGCGCATCCAACAGCTGCCTGCATATCAGTAGCCTTTAAGTTATATCCAAAATGAGAATATACATACTTATGATCATATCCTAAAGGAAGCTCTCCATACTGCTTATCAAATCTGTGTCCGCAAAGATTATCCTTTCCTGAAGGGCATACACAGTCTCTTCCCCAGTCTCTCATAGATCTTGAAATCTTATGAAGCAAAGGATTGTTAGTATAAACTGCTCCTCCCTCACCCATAGTCATATGGTGTGGTGGATAGAAACTTGAAGTTCCAATATCACCTACAGTACCTGTAAGCTTAACCTCTCCATTGTAAGTATATCTTGAACCAAGTGCATCACAGTTATCCTCAACAAGCCATAAATTATGCTTATCGCAGAATGCCTTAACAGCATTGATATCAAATGGATTACCCAGTGTATGTGCAATCATAACAGCCTTTGTTTTCTCTGAATAAGCCTCTTCAAGCTTAGTAACATCAATGTTGTACTGTCCGATAGTAACATCAACAAATACTGGAACAGCACCATACTGAAGATAAGGAGTAATAGTAGTTGGGAAACCTGCTGCAACCGTAATAATCTCGTCTCCTCTTTCAATCTTTCTCTCCTTAAGCAAATCAGAAGTAAGTGTCATAAATGCTAAAAGGTTAGCTGATGAACCTGAGTTAACAAGTGAACAATACTTAACTCCAAGATACTCTGCAAGTCCCTTTTCAAACTCATCAGTATATCTTCCAGAAGTTAACCAGAACTCCAATGAACTGTCTACAAGATTAACCATCTCTTCGCTGTCATAAACTCTTGAAGCGTAAGAAATACGGTCACCTTCCTTGTACTCCTTCTTAATATTATGATATGTATCGCAATACTCCTTAGTAAGTTCTAATATATATTCTCTTGCCTGTTGTTCTGTTTTATTCTCAAACATTATATAAACCTCTTTCTATTATTATATTTATCTATCATTAAAAACACTCATGTACCTGTCAATCTGTCTGTCCATACATGCCGAAATGTCTTCACCATTAGCATAGCACTTATACCATTCAACAGTTTCAGCAAGTGCTTCAGTTATATTCCAGACTGGTCTTATGCCAAACACCTGCTTAATCTTAGAGCAGTCAAGTTTTAACAAAGTTGCCTCATGAGGACCTCCGTCATGCTTGTTAATCCACTCTAAACCGTCGCCCCAAAGGCTTGTAAATGTATCTGCAATAGTTCCTGCAGTAACACAGTCATGTTCCTCAGGTCCTATATTGTAATTGCCCTCTAAAGATTTGTCATTATACTGCTTCATGGCAATATAAAGATATGATGATAAAGGCTCTAAAACATGCTGGAATGGTCTTACAGAGTATGGATTACGTATAATAATACTCTGTCCCATAATGGCTGCCCTTACACAGTCAGGGATAATTCTGTCAGGAGCAAAATCTCCTCCGCCAATAACATTACCTGCTCTTGCAGTGGATATTGAAACTTTGCTTTCCTTGAAAAATGAATTATAATAGCTTGAAGTTACAAGTTCTGAACATGACTTGCTGTTTGAGTAAGGGTCATATCCGTTAAGAGCTTCATTCTCTCTGTATCCCCAGCACCATTCTTTATTCTCATAAACCTTATCAGTTGTAACATTTAAAAATGAAATAACGCTGTCACAGTTTCTTACACACTCAAGTATATTAACCGTTCCCATAACATTAGTTTCATATGTATATACCGGATTCTTGTAACTTTCCCTTACTATAGGCTGTGCTGCAAGATGTAATACAATCTCTGGCTTAAAATCATCAAATACCTTCTGAAGATCAGAAAGATTACGTATATCGCCAGTAACTGATGTAATCTTATCATCAAGCTGTAATAAATTATACAAAGATGGCTCTGTAGGTGGTTCCAATGCAAAACCGCATACCTTTGCACCCATATTAATAAGCATCTTTGTTAACCATGCACCTTTAAAACCTGTATGTCCAGTAACAAGAACTTTTTTATCTTTATAAAATTGTTCAAGATTTTCCACTAGCTGCACCTCATTTGTATATTAGTCTTCCCATGTTTTCCATGGAGCTTTATTAGAATTCCACATCTCTTCAAGCATGTCCTTCTCTCTCTTAGTATCCATGCACTGCCAGAATCCGTCATGCTTGTAAGTTATAACCTCTCCCTTGCTTGCTAAAAGTTCAAGAGTATGCTTTTCAAATACAGTAGAATCACCCTCGATATAATCAAATACCCTAGGGTCAACAACCATATATCCCGCATTAATACGGTTATCATCACCTGTATGCTTTTCTTTAAATGTCTTAACAAGGTTTCCATCAAGTTCAAGTACACCAAATCTCTGTGCAACTTCAACTGATGTAAGTGTAACTATCTTATTATTCTTTTCATGAAGTTCTACGATCTTGCTGATATTAACATCGCTGAGACCATCACCATATGTGAGAAGAAATGGTTCATCTCCTATAAATGGCTGCATTCTCTTAATTCTTCCCCCTGTCATGGTATTAAGTCCTGTATCAATAACAGTTACCTTCCATGGTTCTGAGAATCTTGAATGAACCTTCATGCTATATTCTTCCTCAGTGAAGTCAAATGTAACATCACTTGTATGAATATAATAATTTGCGAACCATTCTTTAATTACATGCTGCTTGTAACCTGCACAAATAAGGAATTCGTTAAAACCATACTTAGAATATTCCTTCATAATGTGCCAGATTATAGGCTTTCCTCCAATTTCGATCATTGGTTTTGGTATAATACGGCTCTCTTCGCTGATTCTTGTACCAAATCCACCTGCTAATATTACGACCTTCATATTACTATAACCCTTGCCACTTTAATAAAAGTGACTTCTCCTTTCTAATTAATTAACCCATCTTTTTTATTATAACATGAAAATTATATAAAACAAATTAAATTTTTATTACTATTCTATACACCTAATAAATATGTTTTGTGTGGACTAACTTTCAAATGTATGACGCAATTATCAACATAGTAATCAATAGGTGTTCCAAATATATCTTCCTTGCAGGAATAATGATTCTTTCCGAATATAGCAAGTGGTATCTCTATATTTCTTTCCTCGTCATCCATGGAAGCAATAGTAATCCATAATTCATCATGAGTAAATCTTGCAAAAGCAAATATATAATAATCATCATAAAGCACCTTAAAACTTCCAAATTGAAAAGCTTCTATCTTCTTTTTTAAATCTGTAAGTTTCTGGTAAAGTTGATAATATTTATTATTATCACAATCAGCTTCCTTATACCACTCCATAGGATATCGGCAGCCTTCCATATCTGTAATTCTGCCATTAATCTCAAGTTCATCACCATAATAAATACTTGGTGTTCCAGGCATTGTAAACTGCATAATAACTGCAGCCCTGTAATCATCCCAGGAAATATCCTTATCATTATGAAGTCTTGGTGTATCATGGCTGTCTATAAGATTAAACTGGTTCTGAATTACTGCAGTAGGTAACTTTGCCATATATCTTCTAATCTTTGTGGATAACTGCTTTGCTGTATGTCTTTTATTCACTTCCTGAAGTAATTTATGGTGCATACCCATCAGGTCATTTTCCCCCACAAACTGCCTTACAGGTCTTGTGAAACCATAATAATTCATTACACTGTCCCATTCATTATTATTTAAAAATTCACTACAGTCTTCCCAGCCTTCACCAAGCACAAACATATTATCATTTACAGATTTAATCTCATCATAAATCTCTCTCCACAAATCATGGTGATATCTGTTATCCGCCTTTCTGGCCATTACTTCGGCAACATCAAATCTCCAGCCATCTATATTATATGGAGCCTTAAGCCATTTTTTCAATATAGAATCGCTGTCTCTGTAAATCTTATTACGAAGTTTCTCCGAATCATAATTTAACTGCGGAAGTGTTCTTACGTTATACCAGCAGTCAAACTTATTATCCTCATGGAAAGTATAATATTCCCTTTCTTCGCTTTCAGAATTATTATAGGCACCCACACTTTGGTCAAAAAATGTATTATCTTTATTAAACCACTTATGGGCAATTCCCGTATGGTTAATCGAAATATCAAGCATAATCTTTATATCATTTTTATGAAGTTCCTGGCACAGTTCACTTAAAGCCTTATCTCCTCCAAAATGAGGATCAACCATCGTATAATCCACACAGTCATACTTATGTATAGTTGCAGCATAAAAAACCGGATTAATATATACCGCTGTTATACCAAGCTTTTTAAGATATGGAATCTTTTCTTTTATTCCAATCAGATCTCCTCCATAAAAATCAAGGCAGTGTCCCTGCTTATACGAAAGAGGTTCACTGTTCCAGTCCTTTATATTAATTGTAGAATGGTTATCAAATGTATATTCATTATCCTTTACATCTAATGAAGGGTCTCCATTACAAAATCTCTCTGGAAATATCTGATAAAATACACTTTCCTTAACCCAGTGAGGATACTTTATACCACAAAGTATCTTAAAATCATACATCTCTTCTGGTTTTTCGGAAGTAATCTCATATTGATTATAATAATATATCTCCTCATCTGTTACTATGTAAAAATGATAACAGAACATTTCCTGCTTTATCTCAGCTTTGCAGGTATAATAGACCAGTTCACTTTCAACTTCTCCCTCCTGCATAGGGTACAAATGTTCTGTTCCAAATTCCTTGGTTCTCAAAAACACCGCCCTTACAGGAGAATCCTTATAAAATCTTATTTTAAATTCAATAGTATCGCCTACTGAAGGATAGGGATTACTGACAAAATATCTAGTACCATCAGAATATACACTTTCTAGCCATTTTTCCATCGTATTATTACCTTTCTATTTTTTAATTCTGTCGTCCCATAACACCAGTTTTCCCTGTTCCATTGTTTCTTTAACCAGTATGGTTCTCTGATTAGAGGAACCTTTAAATCTAAGTGCCACAGTCTTAAGTTCTTCAACAAACTCCCCATCTACTATTACATCGGTATATTTAAGAATTTCCTTAGTTTCAGGAACATGTTCATACATGTGCCCCATTATATTCTTTTCAAAATCATATCCTGAAAATATCCACAAATCCTTCTCTGGAAGTTCCTCCTTATATCTCTTTATAAGAGGAAGAATTCCCTTCTGGTTCTGTGGTTCAAATGGTTCACCACCAAGTATTGTTAGTCCTGATATAAAGTCTTCTTTAAGATAACCTATTATAACATCAATTGTTTCATCTGTAAATGGCTTGCCATAATTAAAATCCCAGGCAACCTCATTAAAACACCCTTTACAATGATGTGTGCATCCGCTTACAAACAACGAAATCCTTACTCCTGGTCCATTTGCAACATCATATTGTTTAATATCTGCATAGTTCATGTATCTCTCTCCTTGTCATTAAAAAAGGGTACCTTCCTGATACAAAATATCAGGAACAGCTACCCTCTCTTAATCTACATATAATTCAATCTCAATAACTATTAGATATGAAGCACTCTGGCCTTTATCTCTTTAGTCTTTCCAACATTCCAGAAATTCTCACCAAGGTATCCGCATGTTCTTCTTGTAACATTCATCTTGGCATGATCCTTATTGCCACAGTTCGGGCACTCCCATTCATTATCATCATTAATAATAATCTCTCCGTCATATCCGCATACATGACAATAGTCAGACTTTGTATTAAACTCTGCATACTGAATATTGTCATAGATAAACTTAACAATACTTTCAAGTGCTTCAAGATTATGTCTCATGTTAGGTATCTCAACGTATGATATAGCACCGCCGGAAGAAATCTTCTGGAACTGGCTCTCAAACTTGAACTTGTCAAATGCATCTATCTTCTCTCTTACATCAACATGATATGAGTTTGTATAATATCCCTTATCTGTAACATCAGGAATAGTACCAAATCTCTCTTTATCAATTCTTGCAAAACGGTAGCAAAGTGACTCTGCTGGTGTTCCGTATAATGCAAAGCCTATATTAGTTTCTTTTCTCCATCTGTCTGTTGTATCACGAAGTTTCTGCATAACTCTTAAAGCAAAGTCCTTGCCTTCTTCTTCTGTGTGGCTGCAGCCCTTCATAAGCTTTGTAACTTCATAAAGTCCTATATATCCAAGGGAAATTGAACTATATCCGCCAAATAATAACTTATCTATAGTCTCTCCCTTATCAAGTCTTGCAAGAGCTCCATACTGCCAGTGAACAGGGCTTACGTCTGATTTGATTCCCATAAGTGCGTTATGTCTGCACATAAGAGCTTCGAAACAAAGCTGAAGTCTCTCTTCCATGATCTCCCAGAACTTTTCTTCGTCCCCCTTGGCAAGAATACCAATCTGTGGAAGGTTAAGACTTACAACACCCTGGTTAAATCTTCCTTCAAACTTATAATTGCCATTCTCATCCTTCCAAGGTGATAAGAAACTTCTGCATCCCATAGGTGAGAATACATTGCCTTCGTAGTTTTCTCTCATCTTCTTTGCTGATATATAATCAGGATAAAGTCTCTTAGCTGAACACTTAACAGCCATCTTTGTAATGTAATCATACTTTCCGCCCTTTAAGCAGTTATGTTCATCAAGTACATATACTAACTTAGGGAAAGCTGGTGTTACATAAACACCCTTTTCATTCTTGATGCCTTCATATCTCTGTCTTAATATCTCTTCTATAATCATGGCATTCTCTTCAATGTACTCATCATCCTTCTCAAGGTTAAGGAATAATGTTACAAATGGAGACTGTCCGTTAGTAGTCATAAGTGTATTTATCTGATACTGAATTGTCTGTACACCAGACTTTAACTCATCTCTTAAGCGGTCATTAACCATGCTCTCAATGATATCATCTGGCACCTTGCCAGCATACTTTGCTGTCATCTGACGTTTATACTTGTCATATGACTTTCTAAGATATTTACCAAGATGCTTAATATCTACAGACTGTCCGCCGTACTGGCTGCTTGCTACCGCTGCAATAATCTGTGTAACAACAGTACATGCAACCTGGAAACTCTTAGGGCTTTCAATAAGCTTTCCATTCATAACCGTTCCATTCTCAAGCATATCGCTGATATTAATTAAGCAACAATTAAATATAGGCTGCAAAAAATAATCTGCATCATGAAAATGAATAGCTCCTTCTTCATGTGCCTTGCTTATCTTCTCTGGGAGTAACACTCTCTTGGTAAGATCCTTAGAAACCTCTCCCGCAATAAGATCTCTCTGTGTAGATGCACAGATTGCATTCTTATTGGAATTCTCTTCCATAACATCTTTATTACTATTCTTAATAAGACTTAAAATAGAATCATCAGTTGTGTTGGCCTTACGCACAAGTTCTCTTGAATATCTGTAAATAATGTATGTCTTTGCAAGAACGAACTTCTTCTCATCCATAAGTTTCTGCTCAATAATATCCTGAATGTCCTCTACAAGCATTCTTGAACGATTCTTCTCTTCAATTGCATTAACTATACCCTCAATACTCTCATCATCAATTTTCTCGCATGCTTCAACTTCAGCATTTGCCTTCTGAATTGCAGTAACAATCTTGCTTCTGTCATACAGCACTGTACTACCATCACGTTTGATTACTTTCATCTTTATATTATCCTCCAATCTTATCGCCACTACAACATAGGGGTAAATGTTTTGCCCTTGGGGGGAAAGCCATAACTATGTGAAGTGACACACAAATATAAATCGAAAACCGATTTAACTGTTGCATTACATTTTTTATGTTAACAGCAACATTTATTTATGTTAATATTATAACACCATATTTTGTATTTGTCTACTAAATATTGTGTTTTATTTCGTTCAAAACCATACATATAGTACAAATAGCATTTGTGGAAATCTTTGGAAATTGCATAAATAAAGGACTTTTTAAAAAAAAGTATGTGCAAAATTTTTTATTTATGGTATAATAAATAACAGAGTGAAAAAATCCATTATACAATTAAAAAATATATGTTTGTGGGATTTAAAATGGAATTTTTAGACAAATCTGATAATTACAATTTACAAAAATTATCGGTAAATAATTAAAATTAATATATAGTTATTTTTTGAGAGGATGTGTTTATTTTGAAGAAGTTGATATTAGTAACGTCTCCACCAGCTTGTGGTAAAACGTTTGTATCAAAAGAGATTTCAAAAGCTTTAGACCATATCGTATATCTTGATAAGGATACTCTTATTGGTCTGTCAAAACAAATTTTTAAAGTTGCTAATGAAGAGTATAACAGAAGCTCGGATTTCTTTGAAGAGAATATCCGTAATTATGAGTATGATGTTATAGTTGACCTTGCTTTAGAGGCTCTTGACTATGACAGCAAAGTACTTATCAATGCTCCATTTACAAGAGAACTTCGTGATAAGAAGTATATGAAGGATCTTAAGACAAAACTTAAGGAGAAAGGTGCGGAACTTGTTATCATCTGGGTTGAGACATCAGTAGAAGTCTGCCACCAGAGAATGATAGACCGTAACTCCGACAGAGACAGCTGGAAACTCAGCCACTGGGATGAGTATATCGCTGGCTGCAACTTCGAACGTCCTAAGGAAATTGACGACCCTGAATGCGTAGATGATATTATTATCTTCAAGAATTCATCTATCGAAGAGTTCAAGTCTTCAATTGACAACGTTGTTGCAAAACTTAATAAAGACTGATTTTAAGAATACTATATAAAAGAGCTGTGAATAATATTAATCACAGCTCTCTTTTCAATATTTATAATCTTATCATCAACCAAAATAACCTTTTTACTCTAAGTTATTATCATTAAATCTTGAGAAATTTTCAGAATAATAATCTTCAATATTTTCAGGTAATAAATTTAATTCATCACATCTTTCTATACATTCATCTAATATTTGATTATACACACCAAATCTCTCATGAAATTTTTCTTCAGAAAAATTATCAAAACAGTATATTTTTTCTATTTTTGAAACAAAATCTTCAGGAAGCCAATCTTGTTTAAACAAATAAAAATATCTATATTTGCTTGATGGTGTAAACTCTCCATTTATTGCATAAATCAAATTAATTATTTTTTCGTTCACATCATTTAGCCGAATATTTGCAGTCATTGGATTTCCCTTATCTATCCAATAATACGGATTAGAATCAAACACAAAACCTCGCCAATTTTTATACAGATTATTATTATA
>JAILNW010000179.1 GCA_024691145.1 Lachnospiraceae bacterium | reverse complement strand
AGTCTCATATAAGTATCAATGTCTTAAATTGCAGAGAATTAATCACTGAGAATAATATGATTAGAAAGAAAAATGCTGTATTGAAAGTAAATGAGATGATATGTAAAGATGTTCATGTTGAGAATGTAACATGCAACTATTTGTATGGAGAAAATGTTACTATTGGTGATAATTGCAATATAAAAGTATTGGAATATTCTGATTCACTTACCAATAATGGCAAAAGTAAAATTGGTAAGGTTAACAAGGTCGATTTCTAGTGAGAAAGAATGCAATATTAAATGTGATTAATGTAATTGAAAATATTGTTTTGGATAAGTAAAAATAATTTATAGAGGCATAAAAACAGCTAGTCACTGTATTTATGCCTCTTTTTTTAAAATTTTTGTTGAAATATGACTGAAAATAGTATATACTAGTCACTATATTTATTTTTTAGCAGTTAGGAGGGTATAACAGTGATTGAGATTAATAATCTTACAAAGGAATTCCGAAAACCTGTCAGAGAGCAGGGAGTTAAGGGAATGTTTAAGACGTTGTTTTCAAAAAAGTATGAATCCAAGTTTGCCGTTAATAACGTTAATTTTACTATTAATGATGGCGAGATAGTTGGATACATTGGATCAAATGGAGCGGGAAAAAGCACAACAATTAAGATGATGTGCGGAATTCTTTCTCCTACGTCAGGTAGCGTAAAGATAGAAGGTGTGGAGCCATACAATAATCGTATGAAGGTTGCGGGAAAAATAGGTGTAGTTTTTGGACAGAAAACACAGCTTTGGTGGGATATACCACTTATAGAATCCTTCAAGGTACTTAAGCAGATTTATCGTGTATCAGATGATGATTACAAGGAAAGAATGGATTTTCTAAGTAAGACACTGGGGTTAGATGAATTCTTAACACAGCCTGTAAGAACCCTTTCTCTTGGACAGAGAATGAGAGCAGACCTTGCAGCAAGCTGGTTACATAATCCTAAGATACTTTTCCTTGATGAGCCAACAATCGGACTTGATGTTTGGGTTAAGGAGAAGATAAGAAAAGCTATTAAGGTTATGAATGAAAAGTACAATACTACAGTAATTCTTACAACACACGATATGCAGGACATAGAAAACCTTTGTTCAAGAATCATTATGATTGAAAAGGGTGAGATTATCTATGATGGAGCTATTGAGGATATAAAACATCATTTTGGTAATATAAGAACAATTGTTTTAACCTTAAAAGAAAAGCCAGATGAGAAAAAACTTAATACTTTTAATAATAAAGCATCTTATGAATGGAAAGATGAAAAACTTTATATAAAATTTGATGCAGATGAATTGGAAGTAAAAAATGTTGTTAATTACGCATTTGGTGAATTGAATGCTCAGGATATGCAGATATCGGAAATAAACATAGAGGATGTTGTAAAGAGCATTATGGCTGGTAATGAGGTGATTGAATGAAAAAATACATACCATTTTTTAAAGCAGGAATGATGGAAGAAATGGCATACAAAACAGCAATTTTCTCATGGCTTTTAATAACTATTTTACAGCTTACGTGCATTGTATTTTTGTGGATTGCAGTATATGCAAATGCTGCTTCACCTGTTATCAATGGATTTACATTTAAGGAAATGATAGTTTACTTTGTAGTTACTAATATTTTTTCCTTTGTGTGTCTTGAATCAAGTACGTTATATGATATAAATACAGAAATAAAAGATGGAACAATTGCAATTTCATTTATAAAGCCTATATCATACAGATTCAGATTTTTATTCAGATGTATGGGTGCATGTACTTGCAGGCTTATTATAATGGGCTTGCCATCACTTATAATATCCTTTAGTTTATTTATTGGATTAGGATATTTAAAGATAGAATCTGTACCAGTATTTATAGCACATGTTTTGTTATTTTTTGTGGCTATGATTCTTGCTGTTGCCATGTATGATACCATTGATTATATGTGCGGAGTATTATGCTTTTATACAACAGCTGCCTGGGGACTTAATTTTTCAAAGGGTGTACTGGTTGGTTTCTTTTCAGGAACTCTTATACCACTTGCATTCTTCCCAGGTAAATTTGGAAAAATTGTAGAGGCACTTCCATTTAAGGGATTATCACAGAATCCGGTTTTTATACTTACATTAAGAGTTGATTTAATGACTTCTGTAAAGTATATAATTAGCAGTGCTATATGGCTTGTGATATTCAGTATTTTAGGAAAGTTGTTGTTTAATCATGCAAGTAAAAAAGTAACGGTACAGGGAGGTTGATATAGTGTCAGAATTAAAGTATTATATAAAACTTTATTTTACTAATATGTCCCGTTCAATGATTGCAAGAATGGAATTTAGAAATGATTTTATTATAGGTATATTTGGATTTTTTATTCAGAATGTGGCAGCATTGTTATCACTTTACTTTATCATTAGAAATATACCTAATCTTAATGGCTGGAATATGTATCAGATGGGATTTTTATACGGATTTACTATGATGCCAATTGCAGTTGATCATCTTCTTACTGATGAATTGTGGAGATTAGCATACTTCAGGGTTAAAAGAGGAGACCTTGATAATTACTTTTTGAGACCGGTGCCTGTTTTGTTTCAGGTACTTTCGGAAACATTTCAGCCAGAGGCCTTCGGAGAGCTTATTGTTGGAGCTGTAATGTTAATTATGTGCGGAATTAAATGCCATATTAACTGGACTGTATCAAAAGTTATTGTTATACTGGTTGCAACATTTTTTGGAGCATTTATTGTTACTGCAATTAAGATACTTACAGCAAGTCCGGCATTTATAATTAAGCGTTCAGGTTTTATTATGCAGGTTTTCTACAACTTTAGGGATTATACAAGATATCCAATTGGAATATATCCTAAGGCAATAAGGATATTGCTAATAGCATTAGTTCCATTTGGTCTTATAATATCTCTTCCAGTGGAGAATGTAATGTTTGAAAATTATAATGGTTTGGTTCTTTGCATTGCCATAATTGCAGCAGCAGTTGTATCTATGACTATTGCATGTTTTGTATGGACTGCATGTGCAAAGAGATACGAATCAACAGGATCTTGATGAAGATTGGATAAGAAAAGAGCGGTACTTGGTATCGCTCTTTTTAAATCACAGAATTCCTTCATAAAGAAGTTTATCGCCTATATGAACCTGTTTTACACCAGTTTCTTTTTTCTTATTAAAGTTAAAACTAAGCATATATCCTACATTTAAGCCAAAGTAATCGAGATATTCACTAAGTTGTTTTTCACCTTTTTCATTGTATCTGTCACCGTGCCATATCTTAAGCTCGATAATATACTGTTTTCCAAGGTAATCTATTATAACATCAGTTCTTGTCATATCCCTTGTCTGGGCTTCAATATAATAATTGCCTGTGCCATTAATAATAGGCTTTAAGTAAAGAAGAAAATGTTCTCTGCCATCTTTTTCTTTAAATTTATCCTCTAATTTGCCAAAAACCTCTGTATAGGTTTCAATAAATTTTTGTAATATAAGTCTTACATTAAGTGTATTATCTTCAACAAACTGATTCTTGCATAAGTAGCCTGCCTTAGAAAATACATTACTTTTAATTTCTTCATCAGAAAGAAAAAGGTTATAAAGCATAACTTCAAATATTCTGTTGGCAACCCTTACGGTATTATGGTCATTTTGTATTAATCCATACATTTGTAATTGAGAAATGGATTGTTGCTGTGCATTCCATGTAAGTCTTGTACCATCCATTAAAATACTTCGTATTGCAGCCTTTAAATCAGGATAGTTGTTAAGGTTTTTCGTTAAGGATTGAAAAAGTGTATTATCCTCTGCAAGAATTAATTTTACAGCTTCATCAAAACCTTCTAAAGTCCATGCTTTATTAATATCCATAGTTTTAGAAACTCGTTCATCTATTAACTGGCATAACCTGCTTACTAAAAAAGGATATCCATTAGTATAATCTCTAAGAAGTTTTGCTATATAAGCTGTATCCATACCTGTATTATGGTCACTCTCATAATCATCAAGCATTCCTTTTATGCCATCTTCTGATAAACTCATATCTATATTAAAGTCTGTTGCTATGTTCCAAGGACTGTTTTCCTTTGCATCTTCATCTTCACGAATCTTTGCTTTTAAATGTTTTATATCTGTTACACCAGCAAGGATAACGGATTGAAAAGCCGGAAGATTATCAGAATCCTTGTTAATGTAGTCATCTCGCAACAATCCTAGAAAACCAAGAAAAACCTGATTGTTGGACGCACTATCAACTTCATCTATAATAAGGACAATTGGTTTTTCTGATGTTGCACACCATTCACCTAATGTGAGAAAAAGTTCATCCATTAAAACGTCTCTGGAACTTGTAATATATTCATTAAACTGTTTTTTTATCTCTTCTGGAATATTATTAAATAAAACAGGATTCTTTTTAAATAATCTGCAAAAAGCTTTTACAAATGCCTGCTCTGTATGAAAATTTGCGTTTGTAAGTCTCTCAAAACTTAATTTAATAACAGTATAATTATCTTTTAAAATGTCAATAAGTGCATTAATTGTAGTAGTTTTTCCATACTGTCTGGCTCTGTTTATGGTAAAATATTTTCCCGCATCAACAAGTTTTTTTATCTCATTGACTCTTTCAGTAAGGTTTACCATATAATGCTTTGATGGTACACAAACTGCTGTAGTATTAAAGGTTTTCATCATATCCTCCTACTCCAAAACTGTATTATCTATAAGGTATTATACATTATTATTATCGGTATTGTCTACTGTTAATGATTATATATAATGCAATGAAAAAACACATATTAAAAATCCTTATTGACATTCGTATCTGTTTGTCTTAAAATAAAGTGTATAGGAAATTATATATCGTATAAAACTGTGAAGAGACGAGTAGGATATGGAGGTATCCAGAGAGGGGCACATTTGCTGGAAGTGTCCTATATCAGAAGTATTTGAAGACTAACTTGGAGTGGTAACAACCCGTTGATTACGTTATAATCATTAATGAGAGACTCTTTGAGTAATAAGGGTGGAACCGCGTGAGATTGATTTTACGTCCCTGTTGTATAGCAATATACAACAGGGACTTTTTACATATAAAATTTCAAGAAAGGAAGAATATTTATGAAGATTACATTGAAAGATGGTTCATCAAAAGTTTATGATGAAAAGAAAGCTATTATTGACATTGCAAAAGATATTAGCGAGGGACTCGCAAGAGTTGCATGTGCAGCAACCGTAGACGGAAAGGTTGTTGATTTACGAACAGAGATAGATACAGATTGCGAACTTAATATATTAACATTTAACGATGAAGAGGGTAAGGCAGCATACAGACATACAGCATCACACGTTCTTGCAGAGGCTGTTAAGAGATTATATCCAGATGTAAAGCTTGCTATCGGACCTTCAATAGATACAGGATTTTACTATGACTTTGACTGTCCATCATTTGATAGAGAAGCTCTTGATAAGATAGAAAAAGAGATGAAGAAGATAATCAAGGAAGGACATAAGTTAGAGAGATTCACACTTCCTAGAGAAGAAGCAATCAAATTCATGGAAGAAAAGGATGAGCCTTATAAAGTAGAGCTTATTAAGGACCTTCCAGAGGATGCAGTAATATCATTCTATTCACAGGGAGAATTTACAGACTTATGTGCAGGACCTCATCTTATGAGTACAAAGGAAATTAAGGCATTTAAGCTTATATCATCATCTGGTGCTTACTGGAGAGGAAGCGAGAAGAACAAGATGCTTACTCGTGTATATGGAACAGCATTTAACAAGAAAGCTGACCTTGACGAGTATCTTGCATACCTTGAGGATATTAAGAAACGTGACCACAACAAACTCGGAAGAGAGATGGAGTTATTTACAACTGTTGATGTTATAGGACAGGGACTTCCACTTCTTATGCCAAAGGGTGAGAAGATTGTTCGTACATTACAGAGATGGATTGAAGACGAAGAAGAGAAGAGAGGATATGTAAGAACAAAGACTCCTTTAATGGCAAAGAGTGATTTATATAAGATATCAGGTCACTGGGATCATTACAAAGAAGGAATGTTCGTATTAGGAGATGAAGAAGTAGATAAAGAAGTATTTGCACTTCGTCCTATGACATGTCCATTCCAGTATTATGTATATAAAGCAAGCCAGAAGTCATACAGAGATCTTCCACTTAGATATGGTGAGACTTCAACATTATTTAGAAATGAAGACTCTGGAGAGATGCATGGACTTACAAGAGTAAGACAGTTTACTATATCAGAAGGACATCTTATAGTAAGACCAGACCAGATGGATGAGGAGTTTAAGGGATGTCTTGCACTTGCTAAATACTGCTTACAGACTCTTGGTGTTGAAGAAGATGTAACATACAGATTATCAAAATGGGATCCTAACAATAAGGAAAAATACATTGGAACAGAGGAAGTGTGGAACGATACTCAGGACAGAATCAGAAAGATACTTACTGAGTTAGACATTAAGTTTACTGAAGAAGAAGGCGAAGCAGCATTCTATGGACCAAAGGTTGATATTCAGGCTAAGAACGTATATGGTAAAGAAGATACTATGATAACAATTCAGTGGGATGCAATACTTGCTGAACAGTTTGATATGTATTATATTGACCAGAATGGTGAAAAGGTAAGACCATACATTATTCACAGAACATCTATGGGATGTTATGAAAGAACACTTGCATGGCTTATTGAAAAGTATGCAGGATTATTCCCTACATGGCTTTGCCCAGAGCAGGTAAGAGTACTTCCTATTTCTGAGAAGTATCATGAGTATGCTAACAAAGTTGCAGATACATTAAGAGATAATGGTGTAAGTGTAACTGTTGATGAAAGAGCAGAAAAAATCGGATACAAGATTAGAAATACAAGACTTGACAGAGTTCCTTACATGCTTGTTGTTGGTGAGAAGGAAGCTGCAGACGGACTTGTTTCTGTAAGAAGCAGATATCTTGGCGATGAAGGCCAGAAGAAACTTGATGATTTCGTAGATGCTATATGTAAAGAAATCAGAACTAAAGAAATTAAAAAGATTGAAGTAGAAGAGAATAAATAATATCCATATTGGAAAGAATAGCAGTAAGTCATAAATGGCTTACTGTTATTTTTTTAGGAGATTTTTTGTTATGGTTATTGATATGGATAAGGAAAACAGAATATTATCTGTTAATATAGAAGAAAATATTAATTACTTTAATGGGTTGTTTAATGTAGAGTCTAACTTTGATATTATGTACAAAAATGTATTTATAGCGGGAAGAAAGGCAGCAGTTTATTTTGTAGACGGTTTTACAAAGGACGAACTGTGGGAGAGACTTTTTGAACATTATATAACATTAGGACAGCAAAATATGCCTGTAAATGAGAAGGACTTTGCAGACAGACTTATTCCCTATGGGGAAATAAATATTATTTATGAAAAAGAAGAAATAATAAAAAATCTTTTATCTGGAATCAGCATTATGATTGTAGATGGATATGCTGCATGTTTTGCCATTGACTGCAGACAGTATCCTGCAAGAAATGTAACGGAGCCTGAGAAAAACAGAAGTCTCAGAGGTTCAAGAGATGGATTTGTTGAGACTTTAGTTTATAATACCGCTTTAATAAGAAGAAGAATACGAGATACGGATCTTGTTATGGAAATGTGTTCTGTGGGGGAAACTTCAAAAACAGATATTGTGCTTTGCTATATGGGAAAAAGAATAGATGTAAATCTTCTTACTAATATAAAAGAACGAATTAATAATATAAAAGTTGATTCATTAACAATGAATCAGGAAAGTCTTGCAGAATGTCTTTATAAAAAAAGATGGATTAATCCATTTCCCAAGATGAAGTTTTCAGAAAGACCAGATACAACGGCAGCAGCCATACTTGAGGGTGGTCTTGTTATTCTTGTTGATAATGCACCTCATGCAATGATAATACCCACATCAATTTTTGATTTGCTAGAGGAAGCAGATGATTACTACTTCCCGCCAGTTACAGGAACATATCTTAGATTATCCCGTTTGGGAATAAATATACTTGCGGTACTCCTTACACCTACCTGGATGTTAATGGTGATGCACCCACAACTTATGCCAGACTGGCTGTTATTTACACAGTTAAAGGATATGGTTTATGTTCCTTTACTTTTACAGTTTATTATACTTGAGTTTGCAATAGACGGACTAAGGCTTGCAGCACTTAATACACCTACTATGTTAAGCACACCTTTAAGTGTAATTGCAGCACTTGTTATAGGAGATAATGCAGTAAGCTCTGGCTGGTTTAATTCAGAAACCATGCTGTATATGGCATTTGTGGCACTTGCAAATTATACTCAGCCAAGTTTTGAATTAGGTTATGCTTTAAAGTTTATGAGATTAATACTTCTTGTTGCAACAGGACTTTTAGGGATATATGGCTATATAGGGGGCATTATATTCGTAGTTATAGTTATAGTAACTAATAAAACTATAGCGGGAAAAAGCTACATTTATCCATTAATTCCATTTAATATAAAGAATCTTTTTAAGAGATTTTTGAGATTAAATATATTGTCCGTACAAAATAATAAAAACAATTAAATTGTCATTGGTGAAAAAATAGCGTTAGAAAAATAGGGATTGGGAGATATTGTGAGAATATTATGAACAGACAACAAAATGTAACCAAAAATTAATAAGATAGTA
>JAILNW010000173.1 GCA_024691145.1 Lachnospiraceae bacterium | reverse complement strand
TATCTTTATCAAGCCTAAACAATGCGTCCCATTCATCTATCAAAATAATAAATTGTTTCTTTTTTATTTTAAAGATATTTTTTAATACAGAATTTAATTCATATCCTTCCTTTACACAATCGCCATAAACTTCTTTTAATTCTATTATAACTTCGTGTTGTATCCAGTCAACAGCGTCCATAGAAGAGTTGTTACCAATGCTTGCCATGACATCTTGCATATCTATTCTTATAACATCAAAATTATTTAAATATGAAGTAAACTTTTTACTTAATTTCAACTCTGTTTTGTTTTCAAGGTTATATTTTGAAACATTCAATTCATCAAATAACTCGTTAGAAGTACAACCTTTGCTATAATAAGCAGTAAGCATATCTATAGCCATTGACTTGCCAAATCTTCTTGGTCTAGTGGAGCAGATAAAACAATTGCCTGTTTCTACGCGACTATTGCAAAATTTTATCAAATCTGTTTTATCTACATAGATTTCACTATTCAGTCTTTTTTTAAATGCTGCGTTGCTTGGATTTAAGTATGTTCCTGTATACATTGTCTCACTTCTTTCTAGTAAATTTTCTATCTATATATCATATTATAAAGAATAATACTTGCATTTGCAACTAATTGTTAATAGGAAATAGTTATTACGTTACTGGTTATGCTAGGATTGTTTTATACTGGAAAATCATGTATAAGATATTTATAGTTGTTTTTTAAGACTATGGGGGATGGGATTAAGTTATCTGTTAGTTTAATATATTTGCATCAGGTAGAAATGAGGTAGATATTATGAGTAAAAAACTAACAGTTTTTCTTTTGTCAGCATTAATGTTTCTAATGTGTTGCTGTACAGATGATTCTTCAAATGATGTAAATTCACTTAAAAGTAATGTTTCTGATTCTTCACCGGTGGTTACAGAATCTGCTGATAGTGATACTGAAGATGATATAGAAGAAAATACAGAGGACTTAAAAGAAAAAAGTGCAGGAGCCAGTATAAATACCAGTACCAGTAGAAACACAGGAGGAAGAAGAAAATTATGATGTAGATTACAATTATGTAGTAAATACAAATACAGGAAAGTTTCATCTTCCTAATTGCCCAAGTGTGAAACTTATGAAGGATTCTAACAGAAGGAATTCTATAGAAAGCAGAGAAGAGTTGATAGAAAGAGGGCTTGATCCTTGTCTAAGATGCAATCCATAGGATTAGGGTAAAGTATTGTACGAAAGTTAGTACAATTTTTTGTGATGGGACTATTGACTTATGTAATATAATGGTGTAAAATTACAGATATTGGAAGGCAAATAATTGATAAACATTGATAATAATTGATGTTGTTGATGGTTTGTATTAAATGAGGATTATGTATATTATACAGAATACTGTGTGATAGTATGGTACAGAGTAAGGGATTTAATTGGTTTAAGCAGACTAGGGGAATTTTGGATGCTTAAAGTGAGACAAATTTTATAAAGTGAATTTCGTAACTCGAATGGATTAATACCTTTGTTCTGGCAACATGTTAGTTACACAAAATTTACCGGATTTACGATACTTAAGTTATATGTTATATGATTTTTGAGATGTAATTGGTGTATATGGTTTTGTAGTATGTATATGTCAGTTGTATAATATGATTTGTTTATATGAAGTAAGATATTAGGATTTGAGTTACTGTAGTAATTCAAATCTTTTTTTATGCTGTAAAGAGCATGCTTACAAATCTAAAGAATATTTAATCGTCGCATGGCCGCGTTAGGTAGTCTTTAGTGTCATAGTCTGAAAGGGTTAAGGAAAGTTTAAGTACTTTTCTTGATATGGCGAAGCTTACCCAAAAGACTGTGAGAGTAAGGTTATGAGTGGAAGAGGAGAATGGATTACGAAATAAAGAACCTACTCTGCGAAGAATATGGATTTGGAGAGTAGTTAAATATTGGAAAATGAATAAGTTTACAACAGTAATAACTGTTAAGTATATTTTATAGCTGGGATGTTGATCATTCCAGCTATAAATCTCCAGAAAAGATTTGGATTACTTATGTAGTTCAAATCTTTTTGTTTAGTTAACTTAATGTTTTATAAAAGGTTAAGAATAATTATGGTAGATTTTATAAATGATTCACGTTTTAGTGGAATAAATAAATTTACAACAAAAATATGGCTTTCTAGTCCTACAATGCACGGTAAGGAACAATACTTTGTGGATGAAGCTATTACAACTAACTGGGTATCAACAGTTGGTGCAAATATAGATGAAGTTGAAAAGATGTGCTGTGACATAATAGGAAGAAATTATGCTGTAGGACTTAGCTGTGGTACAGCTGCTCTTCATCTTGCTATAAAACTTGCAGGTGAGAAACTATATGGACCTGCTAAAGTTGGACATGGTGTACTTGAGGGAAGAAAGGTATTCTGTTCAGATATGACCTTTGATGCTACTGTTAATCCTGTAGCATATGAAGGTGGCGAAGCGGTATTTATAGATACAGAGTATGATACTTGGAATATGGATCCTGTTGCTTTAGAAGAAGCCTTTAAGCTATACCCAGATGTAAGACTTATAGTTGTTGCTCATCTTTATGGTGTGCCTGGAAAAGTTGATGAGATTAGAAAAATAGCCAAAGAACATGATGCTCTTATTATAGAAGATGCAGCTGAAAGCTTTGGTGCAACGTATAAAGGAATACAGACAGGAACTTTTGGTGATTACAGCATTATTAGTTTTAATGGTAATAAGATTGTTACAGGAAGTTCTGGTGGTATGTTCTTATGTGATGATAAGGAAGATGCCAATAAGGTAAGAAAATGGAGTACCCAGTCAAGGGAAGATGCTCCATGGTACCAGCATGAAGAATTAGGCTATAACTACAGAATGAGTAATGTAATAGCTGGTGTTATACGAGGCCAGTTACCTTATCTTAATGAACATATAGAACAAAAGAAAGCAATATATGAAAGATATAAAGAAGGATTAAAGGGACTTCCATTAACACTTAATCCTTTTGATGAAAGTACAAGTAAACCAAATTACTGGTTATCCTGTGCTTTAATAGATAAAGATTATATGTGTAAAACAGTAAGAGGAGAAAGAGAACCTTTGTATATAGCTGAAGAAGGTAAATCTTGTCCTACTGTAATACTTGAAGCATTAAGTGCTTTCAACATAGAA
>JAILNW010000146.1 GCA_024691145.1 Lachnospiraceae bacterium | reverse complement strand
ATAAACATGAGGTTATACCTCTCTATACATCTAAATCATTTGATATATATATCGGCATATACTTCCAAAAAATAATAACTTTTTGAAATTAATGTTTATTACTGTAAAATCATACCATAGATTTCCAAATTTTGCAAGTACTTTTCCTAAATATTTACATTTTTATTTTTCACCTCTAATGGCTCTTTCAAACTTCTTAACAATTTTCTCAAAAACATCCTGGTTTGATTCATTTAAAAGTGTATTATCTTCAAAATCATTCTCTTCATTTTCCTTTAATTCAGTAATTATATTCTCATTTACAAGGAAATCAATGGCCTGCTTATGATTAATAATCTCTGTTTCTATACACTCTCCTCCAAATTCTCCATCAAGAGTCCAGTCAACATTCTTATCTGCCTTTATCTTAATATGAGAAGCCTTAAATTTATAAATATAATTATTCTGTAAGTCCTGTAATATAAGGCAGTTAAGTATAGACTGAAGTTCAATAAGGTTATTAGGCATCTTTATAAGCATAACCTCAAAAAGTCCGTCATTAAGTGTTACATTCTTGCCTGTAATGCTCTTAAAACCACCTACAGAATTGGCATTAGTAATCATACCATTAATAAATTCATCTTCTATCACATTGCCATCAAATTCAACTCTCATGTTATAAGACTGGATATATGCAAGACTTTTGGCTCCTTCTGCCACATAGGCCATTCGTCCGAGAATATTTTTAAAGGCCTGAGGTGTTGTATATGAAACTCCTGCAAACAAACCAAAACTTGCTACATAGTGAAAATACTTTCCATTGAAAGAACCAATATCATATGGATATGGTTTTCCAATAACTATCTGTCTTGCTGCATTAACCTTTTCCTTTGGAATTTTGAAATTCATGGCAAAATCATTAGTTGTTCCAGCTGGTATAAATCCTATCTTAGGTCTCTTATCTCTCTCAATAGTCATTACACCATTAATTACTTCACTTAAAGTACCATCTCCTCCAGAGGCAACTATAATATCATAATCTATTCCCTTGGCTGTAGCAACCTCCTTGGCATCTCCACGTCCCTTTGTAGAATGTATTGTAACTTCATAATCAGCATTTACAAATAATTCTACAATATCTGATAAATCCATCTTAATCTTACCTTTGCCTGCATGGGCATTATACAAAAATAATATTCTTTCTAACTCTTTCACTATATAACCTCCATAAATTTATTTAATAAACATTGCATCTCCAAAACTGAAAAATCTGTACCTTTCTTTTATAGCCTCTTCATAAGCATTCATAACATGTTCTTTGGTAGCCAGTGCAGATACAAGCATAAGAAGAGTTGATTCTGGCAAATGGAAATTAGTAATAAGCCTGTCTAATACTTTAAATTTGTATCCTGGATAAATAAATATCTCAGTATTGTTGCTTTCTGCCCTTACTGTTCCATCATCATTAGCAGCAGATTCTATAGTTCTGCAGCTTGTAGTACCAACACAAATAATTCTGTGTCCATTCTTCTTTGCATTATTAATCTTATCTGCTTCACTTTGTTCAATCTTATAATATTCAGAATGCATATGATGCTTTGTAACATCTTCAACCTTTACAGGTCTGAATGTTCCCAGTCCAACATGAAGAGTTACATATGCAATAATAATTCCCTTATCTTCTATCTTTTTTAATAATTCCTTTGTAAAATGAAGACCAGCAGTAGGTGCAGCAGCAGAACCATTGTTAATGGCATATACTGTCTGATATCTCTCTTTATCTTCTAACTTATGGGTAATATAAGGAGGAAGAGGCATCACACCTATCTCATCAAGAATCTCTTCAAATATTCCATCATATTCGAATTTTATTAATCTGTTGCCTTCTTCGACTATATCAATAACCTCGCCAATAAGCTTTCCTTCTCCAAATATAATTCTTGTTCCAGGCTTTGCTGATTTACCTGGTTTTACAAGACATTCCCATATATTATCTTCTTTTCTCTTTAAAAGAAGAATTTCAACATGTCCATTAGTATGTTCTCTGAAACCATATAATCTGGCAGGAAGAACCCTTGTATTGTTCATAACAAGGCAGTCTCCCGGTTCAAGATAATCAATTATATCAGTAAAAATCTTATGTTCCACATTACCTGTTTTCTTATCAAGAATCATAAGTCTTGAAGAGGATCTGTCCTTTAAAGGATCCTGGGCTATTAATTCCTGTGGCAGGTCATAAAAAAAATCTTTCGTTTTCATTATACACATTCTCTTTCTCTACAGTATTTAAGAGGCCAAAAGCATAAAAACCTTTGGCCCTGTATAATTACATTCTTTCTGGTGCTTCAAATCCTAATAAATCTATACAAACACTAAGAACTTTGCTTGTAAGTTTTATAAGATTAATACGTGATGCTCTCTTTTCAACATCTGCTTCATCAACGATTCTGTTTTCATGATAGAATCTGTTAAATGAATCTGAAACCTCATATATAAACTGGCATATTCTGTGAGGTGCATTCTCCTCATATGCATTGTATATAGTTTCATTAAAATGAGTTAACGAAAGCATAAGTTCTGATTCAGACTTTGAATAGCTTCCTGTAATCTTATCATCATACTTTGTACCGTTCTTTGCGGCATCTTTGCTGATAATAGAATTAATACGGACTATTGTATATAATATATATGGTCCTGTATTACCTTCAAATGAAGTAAATCTGTCTATATCAAATATATAATCCTTTGAAGCCTGGTTTGATAAATCACCATACTTTAAGGCTGCAAGTCCGACTTTCTTTGAAATATCTCTTGCTGTTTCCTCGTCCATGTCTCTGTTAGCCATAACTTTATTATAAACAGCTTCATTAATTTCTTTTATAAGATACTCAAGTCTCATAACACCGCCATCTCTTGTTTTAAATGGCTTACCATCTTTTCCATTCATAGTACCAAAACCAAGGAATTCAAGATCCACCTTGTCTTCCACAAGTTTTGTCTTTCTGGCGCAACGGAATACCTGTTCAAAATAAAGGCTCTGTCTCTTATCAACAACATACTTAATGTCGTCAGGGTTAAATAACTTAACACGTTCAACGATAGTTGCAAGGTCTGTTGTATTGTAAAGTGTTGCTCCATCAGACTTGAGAATCATGCAAGGAGGCATCTCTTTAGTATCTGTTTCTTCCTTTACATCAACAACAAGAGCACCCTCGCTTATATAGGCATATCCTTCATCCTTCATATACTTAACCATATCTGGAATATAAGGCTGTGCATCACTTTCCTTTTTCCATAAGTCAAAATCCACCATAAGACTTCCATATATTCTCTTAAGATCATTAACTGAAACATTAATTATATGATGCCATAATGCCATGTAGCCCCTTTTTCCGCTTTGAAGAAGGTATGTAGCATTCTGAGCTTCTTCTTTGTATTCAGGATGTTCCTTAGAATAAGCATTGGCACATGGATATATCTCTTCAAGATCAGCCATGGTAAATGGTGCTTCCTCTGGATACTCTCCTTCGTAACTATCATCAAAATATACAAGATCTGGCTGACGTTTTTTAAGTTCAGTTATAATAAGCCCCATCTGAAGACCCCAGTCTCCAAGATGTGCATCGCCTATAACCTTATTGCCCATATAGTTATTAACTCTTCTTATGCTTTCACCTATAATTGCTGAACGAAGATGTCCTACATGAAGTGGTTTTGCAACATTGGCTCCGCCGTAATCAATCACAACTGTCTTAGGCTCTTTAACCTTCTCAACTCCAAGATTCTCATCATTAAGCATCTTTGTAACATATGAAGCAAGATAATCATCATTTATATCAAAATTAATAAATCCAGGGTTTACTGCAACCACATTTTTAACAACCTTGCTTTCTTTTATAACTTCTATAATCTCATTAGCTATCATAATTGGGGCTTTTTTATATGCTTTAGCAGCAGCTAAAGCTCCATTACACTGAAATTCGCATAAATCCGGTCTGTTTGACACAGAAACCATACCATATTTTTCATCATATCCGCTTTTTTTAAAAGATTCCTTCATCTCACCCGAAATCAAATCAATTATTTTTTCCATATCTGTCCCCATTTCTTATATCATATTTCTTTATTAGTATATATTTTAATTATCATAAAGTCAATACTTGTACAACAAAAAAGATACAGATAAATTTACCTGTATCTTCTTCTATATGACAACATTCTTATTATCCTACTAATTTGTTAACAATATTTACTATCTGTTCTGGCTCAAATGGTTTTGCAATAAAGTCTGCAGCTCCATACTTAACAGCTTCAAGCATCTTGCTCTTCTGGCTTGCAGCAGTAACCATAATTACCTTTGCATCCTTATCAAGAAGCTTAATCTGCTTCAATGCTTCTATACCATCCATTACAGGCATAGTAATATCAAGTGTTGTAACATCAGGTTTTAAGTCAAGATACTTTTCAACACCTTCTTCTCCATTACTGGCTTCATCAACGATTGTATGTCCAGCTCCTTCAAGAATAGTTCTTAGTATCTTCCTTGATGTTTTGGAATCGTCAACTAATAAAACTTTAGCCATAATAATTTCCTCCTTCTGAAACGTCTGTTATTTAACCACAACCTTAGCATCAACACTTATAATAAGGTCAATATCACTAGAGTTGATCTTTAGAGGAACCACATAGAATTCACCTTCTGATACCAATTCATTATCATTATATGTAATTGGTGGAAGCATATCAATGTTAATATCTTCATAGCTTAATTTTGAAGCAAATAAACCATTAATAACATTAGTAAACTCGCACACAGCATCAAGAGAATCTTCATCTACTTCAGTAAATTCCTCTTTTTCATATGGGTTTGCAATATTAGCATAAGGAGTTGCAATTGTTAAAAGTGAATTGCCCTTTCCTGCAAATCCAAGTAAAATATCATGGTCTCCCTTCAGGCACTGACTTGCAAGATTCTCAAATCTGTAAGTTTTGCAGGCAATTGGTGCTGAAAAAGAAACTGATGTATCAATAAATCTTATTATATTTCTAATTGCTAAAGCAATCATATCATTGTATAATGGAGCATTAATCTTTATAAATACATTAGTTATTCTGTCAATATCTCCACTTTTAATAGCCTCTATATCGTCATCAGTAAAACTATTCTCTTCTTTATATCTTAATACTGCATCTTCAACCTCAGCCAAAGTCATAATATTCTTTTCTGCCAAAGTCTGTGCAAAAAGTAAATATGGATTACCCTGTAAACTAAGCAAATGGCTTACCTGATCTGGTGTAAGATAACCTTTATCTACAGCTATATCACCAAAACGCTTATCAAGAGTAACCTGTAACATATTAATTTCGTAAGTCTGACGTGGTGTTAACATCTTCTCAGCAACGGCAATAAGACCTAGTTTTACTCTGGAAGACTTTTGAGTTTCAAGAACATCTGCGAACTGATCTGATGTAATCAGTTTTTTCTGTATAAGATAATTACCAAAAAATTGCTCGAACATAATAAAACTCCTTTCAATATAAAGCCTTTATTTATATGATATACTAAAATTAAAGAAAAATCAATATATTAAGTAAAATATTTACAATTTTTTCTACGACCTGCAGGAAAAGTTTTGTATTAAGATGTTAAATATATTATTCGATATATTAGTTAGGATTGAGAGGTGGTTAAAATGGATAAAAGTTATGAATTTGAAATTAAAGCCATTCCAGAAGCAACTGATCATATGGTGTGGCTTAAAATACAGTATATTGAAGATAAGCTCGAGAAACTCTCTAATGATAAAAGTAAAAATGTTAATACATATCACAATCTTAATTACGATAAGAAAATGTATATTGTATTTACAGTAATTATTTTTATTGTTCTTATGATACTAAATCATGCAATTGCCAATCCTTCCGATTTAAATGATAAAATCGGTTCAACCATGGTTGTTCCCTTTTGTTCATTAATGACCGTAGCCATGATTTATTGCATTTATGCATTCTTTAAAACCTGGATTAAACACTTCCGTTCTGACGAAGATTTTCAGTTAAAGTATGGCAAAAATGCTGATGCTGTTTTACAGGAAAAAATAGATTTTTATAATAAAGAACTTGCAAGACTTAGATATATTTCAAAAAGAAAATATAATTAAAACGAGACGGTGCCTGTTAAGTGCATCGTCTCGTTTTTTACCATATACATTAACCTTTATTTTTTCTCTAACTTGTTACCATTTAAAACAAGTTTTTTACCAACTTTTGTTGATGTAGTAGTGTCTATATAATCATACATTGTTATTTCTTTATCTCCTTTCATATCAGAAAACTCTAAGAGACCTGCTGGTTTCGAAATCTCAGTTATTTTTTTGCCATCAAATCTCAATACTATATCGGATGGCTGATTGTTATCATCAAAACCTGAAACTACAATTTCTTTATATTTATCACTACTATCTATATCAACAACATAAATTTTTGTACCACTATTCTTATATTTATATGTTACTTCATTACTCTTACCTTTATTAATATAAAGTGTAAAATGTAATCCATCTTCACCAAGATAAATAATATCTTCTTTTTTCGAATCATTATTTAAATCAATAGATATCTTTTCGCTAGAATTAACACCTGCAATTGCTTTAATTTCATCATTAGCAAATCCTAGTCCACCGTTCATAACATTCTTCCAAAAAGGAACAGTTTTTGTTTTATCTCCATATTCATAATTGATCTTTGCATCACTTTCTTTTTCAAACAAAGGAGTTACATACCAATTTAATTCAAATTCAGTAAATGATTCATACATGCTTACATATCTTATATTTTTACCCTTTTTTAATTTTGTTTTTCCAGGATTAGTAATATTAAAAACTATCTTAAATGTTTTTACATCCCTTGTTTCACTTACAGTTTCAACACTATCAACAGTTCCTTTTATATCTTCCCAAAAAGTTCTATTTCCTGATGCACTATGTTGATAAATCTCAGCAAGTCTTGACACACACTCAGTATAATTCCATTCTTTTAATCCTTCAAAATATCTATTGTATAATGTATCAAAATCTCGAACATCATTATCATATGTTGATACTA
>JAILNW010000124.1 GCA_024691145.1 Lachnospiraceae bacterium | reverse complement strand
GACATTTTTCGATTTTAAATTTATAATATGTTTAACCGAAATAGGACATATTTATCATTAGCCTTGTCTGTATTAATGTCGATATTAATATAGTAAAACTATATAGTTTTAAGGTCTCATGATAAGTATAAATAATTAAACCGATCTTCCCTTTTATCGGTTGGAAATGGAGGTTTATATGAAATTATTACCACTCCTTAATTACGTGTCAGTGGCTTTAGTTGTAGCAACCGCAGCTACTATTGTTGTTACTGATACCCCTCATGTAACTATTAAAGGTAACTCATATAATAATCTGCCTAAAGAAAAAGCTATTGGAAATGTTGATATAACAAAAGCAATTTCTTTAGATGTTAATTCAGATGATACCGAAGAAGAATTACTTGAATCTGGGGCAAATAACTCTTCTAATGACTGCATATTAAGCAGTAATAGTGGTATCGTTATTGTTGATGTTAAAGTAGTTCCTAAGGAAAATGTAAATCCTGTATCCGAAGAAACACCTGCTGAAAATACCGCCGAAACGCCTTCGGAAAATACAGAAACAACATCTGCTGAAACGCCTTCGGAGACAGTTCCGGAAAACACGCCTAAAGAAGAGCCTGTTGCAACTAAAGCACCTGAAGTAATCGCAACTCCTGCTCCTACAAAAGCTGCTGTACAAGAACCGGTACCTACTCCTAAGCCTACTCCTGCACCTGTTGTTGTAACTCCGGCCCCTACTCCTGCTCCTGCTCCTACACCTGCACCTGAGGTTGCAAATCCAATATCAAATGATGAATATCCTGATTTTTCATTTGATTCGACTCAGGAAGCAATAATAACAAGTATCATTAACAATGTTAATAGTTTGAGAGCAGGTCTTGGTTTATCGCAATTAAAACGTGACCCTGTACTAATGAATATAGCACAGTACAGAGCAAAACATATGGGTGATAATAATTATTTTTCCCACACATATAATGGCAAACAGCACTACACAGAAGTTGCCGGTAAGTATGGCCTGAATTATCAGGGGCTAGGTGAAAATATAGCATATGCTGATGGATACAATAAAGATCAGATTGCTGATGTATTCTACAATGGATGGTTAAACTCATCTGGCCACTATGCTAACATGACTCGTGATGCCTGGGATTCAATTGGTGTTGGTGTTTATCAAAATTCTAACGGAGAATGGTATGGTGTGCAGATATTCTGCAAACACTGGGATTAATAAATTAGTTTACAAATAATAACCCTTAACGGAATTGGTTCCATTAAGGGTTATTATTTATATATAAATATTATTTAAATATACTTTTTATCTGATCTTCCAGCAATGAATTTTCTTCTTCATCAAAATAATCCTCTGTGTTCTTTAAAAGTATCCTGCTTATTTCACCAGTAAATACTGCATCGTAATTATCTTCCACCATATCTACAATATTTTGCGAAAAGTAAGTATCATAATCTGTATATTCCAATATATCATCATATTTTCTTGCAGTTTTAATAATAAATACAGGTGCATATTTATCATATTCAAGTTTTTCATCACTATTTAACTCTCTTAAAGTCTCCCTCATATAATCACTTGCATCATAGGAAAATCCAAGTGCTTTTTTAAAAATAAGACTGTCTGAATCTAAATTATCAAAGTTTTTTTCACATTCTCCATTAATTATGCTTTCATAATGATCCTTACAACAATAATTTATAAATTCCAATGCTTTTTCTTTATCAAGATAATTATCATATCCTAACTTACACATTTTCTTAATTGTTTCGTAAACCTGTACTTTCCTGCCTTCAGTTATTCTTTTATAATTTCCGCTAATAATTGTATTAATCTTATCTGCAATTGTTTCAGTAAGTTTATATTCGCTTAAATCAATCTCACATTCTTTCGACACAGATAATAATTCTGTGCTATACCCCAATGCCATGTTCTCTATATCATCTTCACTTTGATTATCATAAGAAACATCCAAATTATTGAATAATTTATAGTCCTCATTATAATATTTCTTAAGGGCATTTATAAGTTTATCCTTATATCCAAGATTCCATTTATTATCCAGATATATTAAGTGTGCAATATTGTATACACCAATATCTCTATCATCCAAATCTATATTGTCAAAAAGTTCTACTGTATCATCACGAATTTCGTTCTTAAAACCCTGTTCAAAAACCGCCCCTATTTTATCTTCATTATCCTCTGTTTTAAAAATTAATTCAGCCGTATAATAAACAATTGTTATATGATAATAAAGTTCATGATTTTTTTCGAAATTAGCAATTTCATTTTTTTCTGCAATTTCCCGTTTTTTCTCTTTTATATAAATAAGTGTAAAGCTTGTTATCATTCCAAAAAATACTAATACAATAATCCCAATAATAATATATTTCTTTTTGTTGTTCTCCATAGTTCTGCCTCCATCTTTAAAGTGCTACATTTATCCTGCTATACTATAGTATAGAGTAGATATCGGCAAAAAAAGTGCAGTCCCTTAAAGAACTGCACCTTTATCATAAATATATTATTTGTTGTAATTAACAATCTTACCGAAGTCTGGCTTAAGTGATGCTCCACCAACTAAACCACCATCGATATTTGGCTGAGCAAATAATTCAGGAGCACTAGCTGCTGAAACGCTTCCGCCGTACTGAATACGAATAGCATCTGCAGTAGCTTCATCATAGATTTCTCCGATGCACTCTCTGATTGCTTTACAAACTTCTTCAGCCTGCTCAGTTGTAGCAACCTTGCCTGTTCCAATTGCCCAGATTGGCTCGTAAGCTATAACAGCTGTCTTAGCCTGATCTGCTGTAACATTAAGGAAAGCAATCTTAATCTGCTGTCTGATCCAGTCAATAGTGATTCCCTGCTCTCTCTGAGTTAAAGACTCACCACAGCAGATAATAGGAGTAATTCCATGCTCGAAAGCCTTAAGAACTTTCTTGTTAACTGTCTCATCAGTCTCTGCGAAGTATTCTCTTCTCTCTGAGTGACCGATTATAACATACTTAACACCTATATCTGTTAACATGTTAGGAGCGATCTCACCTGTGTAAGCACCACTCTCTTCAAAATACATATTCTCAGCACCAATCTGAATGTTAGTACCTTCAGCTGTCTCAAGAGCCTTAGTTAATGAAATAGCTGGAACGCAGAATACTACATCAACTTCATCATTCTGAACTAATGGCTTTAATTCATTTATAAGGGCAACTGTCTCACTTGGAGTTTTGTTCATTTTCCAGTTACCTGCTATTATCTTCTTACGCATTGTAATCTTACCTCTCTATAATTATTTATCGTTAGCTGCTGCTACACCTGGTAATTCTTTTCCTTCAAGGAACTCAAGTGAAGCTCCACCACCTGTAGAAATGTGAGTCATCTTGTCACCAAATCCAAGCTGGTTAGCTGCTGCTGCAGAATCTCCACCACCAATGATTGTAGTTGCATCTATATCAGCCATAGCCTTAGCTATTGCAATTGTACCTTCAGCAAATGTAGGCATCTCGAAAGCACCCATAGGTCCGTTCCAAACAACTGTCTTTGCACCCTTAATAGCGTCTGCAAATAACTCTCTTGTCTTAGGTCCTATATCAAGACCCTCCCATCCTGGAAGGATTCCTCCTCTTTCAACAACCTTAGTATTTGCATCGTTAGAGAATGAATCAGCGATTACAGTATCTATAGGAATAAGAAGTTTAACACCCTTCTCCTCTGCTTTCTTAAGCATGTTTACTGCATACTCTTTGTAATCTTCCTCAAGAAGAGAAACACCAACTTCTTCTCCTAAGCCAGCCATGAAAGTGTAAGCCATTCCGCCACCGATGATTAAAGTATCAACTTTCTCAAGAAGGTTCTCAATAACTGAAATCTTAGAAGAAACCTTAGCTCCACCAAGAATTGCTACGAATGGTCTCTCTGGGTTGTTAACAGCATTTCCTAAGAAATCAATCTCTTTCTGCATAAGGTATCCAACAACTGCAGTATCAACATACTGAGTTACACCTACGTTAGAACAGTGAGCTCTGTGAGCTGTACCGAAAGCATCATTTACGAATACATCGCAAAGGCTTGCAAGCTCTTTACTAAACTCTTCACCATTCTTAGTTTCTTCTGCACGGTAACGAGTATTCTCAAGAAGAATAACATCTCCATTGTTCATAGCTGCAACTGCTGCCTTAGCATTCTCTCCAACTACGTTAGCATCTGCTGCGAACTTAACTTCCTGTCCTAATAACTCAGTTAATCTTGCAGCTACAGGAGCAAGTGATAATTCAGGCTTTGGCTCTCCCTTTGGTTTTCCAAGGTGTGAGCAAAGAATAACCTTTCCTCCATCTGCGATTAACTTCTTGATTGTAGGAAGAGCAGCTACAAGACGGTTCTCGTCTGTAATCTTTCCATCCTGAAGAGGTACGTTAAAATCACATCTAACTAATACTCTTTTTCCATTTACATTAATATCATCAACTGATTTTTTATTAAGCATATTCTGTGTCGCTGTCTAAAGATGACAGCTTCTCCTTTCTTGTTCTCTTTTTGCAAAAAGGAGCCAGGTCTTTAATCTACGGCATATACATGCTTCGAAGACCCGACCCCTTTGTAAGGATCCTATATATATTACGTTTTAATAATCTGATTAAGCTAATTCAGCAAAATACTTGATTGTTCTAACCATCTGGCTAGTGTATGAGTTCTCGTTGTCATACCATGAAACAACCTGTACTTCATATAAATCATCAGAAATCTTAGATACCATAGTCTGAGTTGAATCGAATAATGAACCAAATCTGATTCCGATGATATCTGAAGAAACGATCTGATCTTCGTTGTAACCGAATGATTCAGAAGCTGCTGCCTTCATAGCTGCATTAATTCCCTCAACTGTTACATCTGTTCCCTTAACAACTGCAGTTAAGATAGTAGTTGATCCTGTTGGAACTGGAACTCTCTGTGCAGAACCGATTAACTTTCCGTTAAGTTCTGGGATAACAAGTCCGATTGCCTTAGCAGCACCTGTTGAGTTAGGTACGATATTAACTGCACCAGCACGAGCTCTTCTTAAGTCTCCCTTTCTGTGTGGTCCGTCAAGGATCATCTGGTCTCCAGTGTAAGCATGTATTGTAGACATGATACCAGACTGGATTGGAGCGTAATCATTAAGAGCCTTAGCCATAGGAGCTAAGCAGTTTGTAGTACAAGAAGCTGCTGAAATAATCTGATCATCAGCTGTTAATGTCTTCTCATTAACACTGTAAACGATAGTCTTAAGATCATTTCCTGCTGGAGCTGAGATAACAACTTTCTTTGCACCTGCATTGATATGAGCCATTGACTTATCCTTTGAGCAGTAGAAACCAGTACACTCAAGTACTACGTCTACACCAATCTCTCCCCAAGGAAGTTCAGCTGCATTAGCCATAGCATAGATCTTGATAGTCTTTCCATCAACTGTAATGCTGTCTTCGCCTGCTTCTACTGTGTGTCCGTCATATCTTCCCTGTGCTGAATCATACTTTAATAAGTGTGCAAGCATCTTTGGGCTTGTTAAATCGTTGATAGCTACAATCTCATATCCTTCTGCCCCAAACATCTGTCTAAATGCAAGACGTCCAATACGTCCAAAACCGTTAATTGCTACTTTTACTGCCATTATTTATTCCTCCTAAATTAATAATTTAAAATTTTTTATCGTAAAAAGTTCGTGAAACTTTTACCAATCTTATTACATTTTACCTTTTTTATAGCAAAATATCAAGTATATTTTAGAAAATTTTTATAAAATCACATATTGTATAGTAAAAAAGTCTCATTAATAATATTAATGTACATATTCACTAAAGATTGTTTTCAAAAAAATACATATTATAAACTATCATACAAACTCTGATACTTCTGAGCTGAACGTTTCCATGAGAAATCAGTTGACATTGCTCTATCAACCATCTTGTTCCAGTCATGGCGCTTATTGTAATATATATGCTTTGCATATCTTATTGTATCAAGCATCTCATGTGCATTATAGTTCTTAAATGAGAATCCTGTTCCGCTGCTTTCGTACTCATTAAATGGTACTACAGTATCCTTAAGTCCACCTGTTTCTCTTACGATAGGTATTGTACCATATCTAAGACTCATAAGCTGGCTGAGTCCGCATGGTTCAAACAACGAAGGCATAAGGAATGCATCACATGCTGCATAAATCTTATGTGATCTCTCATTAGAGTAATAAATACTAGATGATACTCTGTCATGGTACTTCCATTCATAATGTCTGAAGAGATTCTCATACTTAGGTGTACCTGTACCAAGTACAACAAGCTGTACGTCAGGAGCACATATCTCCTCTATAACGTAGTCAATAAGGTCAAATCCCTTCTGGTCAGTAAGACGTGATACTATACCTATCATCATCTTATCCTTAGTCTGTTCTATACCAAGTTCCTTCTGAAGTTCGAGTTTGTTCTTAATCTTCTCTTTTCTCCAGTTTCTTATGTTAAATCTGTTATAGATATACTTATCTGTCTCTGGGTTATATTCGTTATAATCAAGTCCGTTAACTATACCCATAAGTCTGTTGGACTTTGCATTAATAATTCCCTGAAGTCCTTCACCATAAAAGTCTGTCTTAATCTCCTGGGCATATGTTTCACTAACTGTAGTAACATAATCTGCATATACGATACCGCCCTTAAGGTAATTGGCATCACCATATGCTTCAAGCTTGTCTGGTGCAAAATAATATGAAGACAATCCTGATATATCTCTTACAGTCTTCATATCCCAGATTCCCTGGAATTTAAGATTATGAATAGTCATAATTGTCTTGATTCCTCTGAAGAAATCACCCTGTGCAAATGTATCCTTTATGTAAACAGGAAGTAATCCTGTCTGCCAGTCATGACAATGTATAATATCAGGTCTGAAACCTATAACAGGTAATGCAGAAAGTGCTGCTTTACAGAAGAAAGCAAACTTCTCTATATCCTCATAAATATTACCATATGGTGACCATCCTGAAAAATAATATTCATTATCTATGAAATAAAATATAACTCCATCATACTCCATCTCCATTATACCCACATACTGACTTCTCCATGCAAGATTCATATAAAAGTGGGTTCTATAAGTCATCTTATATCTTATGTCCTCTGGTATACACATATACTTAGGAATCATAACTCTTACATCATAGTTTTCTTTATCAAAATACTTTGGAAGAGAGCCTACAACGTCTGCCAAACCGCCAGTTTTTATAAATGGAACTGACTCAGAAGCTACAAATAAAACTTTCTTCATCTAAAAAAACCTCCATTAAAAAGATTCATAGTTACTAATTAGTGAAAAACAGTAACCGACAATTTACATTATACCCTAAATTTGGAAATTATTAAAGTGGTTTTTTTAAAAAAAAGAAAAAAATTATAAGTCATAGGAAAGCATGTGTTCAATAAGTATTCCATATCCTTTGCGGGGATTATCAACAAATACATGTGTTACAGCACCTATCAGTTTTCCATTCTGTATAACCGGACTTCCACTCATTCCCTGTACAATTCCATTTGTTTTGTTAATTAAGTCTTCATCAGTTACATTTATAACAAAATTTTTGTTTCCATGGGAGTTATATTTTATATCCTTTATTTCAACCTCATAATCCTTAATACAATCTTCTATCATGCATCGAATATATGCCTTTCCTTCTTTTACTTCCTGCTTATAGCCTATTTTAAGGGGTATTTTATATTTGTCGTCAATTTTATTCAAATCTACTTTTCCATAAATACCATTTTCATTATTTTTTAATATCTCACCTATTTTCATATTTTCCGACATTTCAATTATCCCAACAAGCTCTCCTGGTGACTTTTCATATCCTTTAATAATATTTATTATTCTTGCATTATAGATGCTTCCCTTTCCTACCTCCATAAGATTTCCTATATCCACATCACTAATACCATGTCCTAGAGCCCCATAAGATCCGTCTTTATCAACATATGTCATTGTTCCAATTCCCTGCATATTATCTCTTATCCAAAGTCCTATTCTATATAAATTATCACTGCACAGTATTCTGTCTACCCTGACGTCAATTTCTTCATTTCCACGTTTTACCTTTAATACAACATTATCTTCCTCTCCCCTTTGAATTGCATTAACCACATCATCTCTGCATCTCACTGTGTTACCATTAACACTTAATATATAGTCGCCTGTATTAATTATATTCTCCGAAGGATTACTTTCCATTCCATTAATATCCCTTACTTTTCCTGTTTTAAGTACCATGACTCCATTTGTTTCTACATAAACACCAATCTGGTATCCTCCTGGAAGTACTTCTTTTTCTTCCACCACATTAAGGTCTACTTTTTTAAGGTTAAGAAGTCCAAAAAGACTTAAATCTAAGCTATAATTCCCTGTCACATCACAAAGAATTTTATTGTCCTTTTTTAATTCCGCCTTGCTTTCAACCTTTTTATCGTTTACAAAGAATTTTCCCCTGCCATTTGCCTCAAATACAGCCTGTACCGGAGTTTCAAACATTAAATCTGCTTCTTCATTTACAGTAAGATATATGCTGTCTGGTATATTCATTTTCATATGCCAGAGGTATATGTTTAACCCTATAAATAAAATAAAACAAAAAGGAATAATATAACATAATCTGTGTTTTCTGCCCTGTCTCATATATATACCTCACTTTTCTAAGTTATATATGGTAGTATTGCCAGTTCATGCTATATTATTCCATATGATTATTTTGATTTAATTGACTTTGCCAGTTCTATCATTTCCTTTGCATTAGTCATAACTGCCTCGGTAATCTTTGCGCCACCTATGATTCTTGCAACCTCTGATACACTTTCCTCATCATCTAATCTTCTTATATTGCTGCTTGTTCTGTCAGCCTCCACAATCTTCTCAATTACATAGTGTGAATCCGCCATAGCTGCAATCTGAGGAAGATGTGTTATACATATAACCTGCCTTGATTTTGAAATAATCTCAAGCCTTTCAGATACCTTCTGGGCTGTTCTTCCGCTTATACCAGTGTCTATCTCATCAAATATCAAAGTATCAATTGCTTCAAACTTGGCAAGAACCGACTTAAATCCAAGCATTATTCTTGATAATTCACCGCCAGATACTATCTTTGATAATGGTCTTAATTCTTCTCCCGGATTTGTTGCAATTATAAATTCAACATCATCCATTCCATTCTGGCTGTACTCTGTTTCCTCCATCTTAATTGAAAATCTTACATCTGGAAAGTTAAGATCCATAAGTGCCTCTGTAAGTTCCTTCTCAAGTACCTTTGCTGCTTTCTTCCTTAGTTCTGATAACTTCTCCGACTCCTTCTTAAGCTCTTTTTCATTATCACTTATCTTCTTCTCAAGTTCCTTTATTAATACATCATAATTTCTATACTTATCAAGCTTCTCAAGACTTTCTTCATAATACTTTCTTACTTCTTCATAACTGTTTCCATACTTTGCCTTAAGATTATTGATTATATTAAGCCTTTCCTCAACCTCTGAAAGTTCCGATGAACAGTCATCTGCCTCTAACATATAATCACTTATATTTTTATTAAACTCACTAAGTATGCTTTCTATGTCAATTAACTGGTTTTTGAACTCTTCTATTCTTTCATCATACTCGCTTATCTTATTGATAATTCTTACTGCATGTGAAATGTCATTGCCTGCGCCATTATTATCTGATGTATGGCCATATATCTCATTTAGTCCTTCACAAATGTTACTCATGTTGTTAAGAACCTTATATCTCTCTTCTAATAAAGCATCTTCACCGTCTTTAAAGTTAACACTCTCTATCTCATTAACCACGAACTCAAGAAATGATATTTCTCTCAGTCTTTTTTCATCATCTGTCTTAATTTCTTTAAGTTCCTGCTTATTATGGTTAAACTCATTATACAGTTTCTTTACATTTTCCTTTAATTCTGCAATATCATTCTTTGCAAATCTGTCTAAAGTTTCTATGTGGTATTTCTTTTCTAATAATTTCTGATTTTCATGCTGACTATGTATATCAATTAAAAGA
Organism: Lachnospiraceae bacterium; assembly: GCA_024691145.1. Classification (GTDB taxonomy): domain Bacteria; phylum Bacillota; class Clostridia; order Lachnospirales; family Lachnospiraceae; genus JAILNW01. Next base: position 10,292 of record JAILNW010000124.1, on the reverse strand, counting down.
TCCGCTACTTTCTTTAAAATAGTTCCTGTAATATTCTCACCGTTTATTTTTGTAATACTTCTGTTTCCAACAATCTTTCTGGATATAAGAAGTTCATTGTCACTTAGTTCTATGCCAAGTTCTTCTAATTCTTTCACTATCATATCATTTTCAATGGAAAATAATAATTCAACCAGACCATATTCAGCACCTGTTCTGACAATATCCTTTGGCACTCTTTTTCCAAGTGCGATATTTATTGAACCGATAATTATAGACTTACCTGTTCCTGTTTCACCAGTCATAATATTAAGACCATCATTAAAATCCACTTCTATCTCATCAATTATCGCCATGTTTTTTACATGCAGATTTAAAAGCATCTAAAACTACCTCCATCAAAAAATTCTCTTATTTCACACATATAAAGTGGTGTACGAAAAATCATACACCACTTATTCTCTCTTATTAATTCTAAATACAACTTAAAACTTATGTTTGCAGGCATCACAAATGTACTTCACTCTGCCGCCTCCAAAGAATCCTGAGCTTTTCTTAACCGAAATAAAAGCGCTTCCACACATAGGACAATATGAAGGCATAACATTCTCTTCCTTTGGTTCTTCCTTAGGTGGCTCTTCCTCAGGTTCATTCATAGTAACAACTGACTGTGGCTCTGGCTGCTGTACATATTCTGTACTCTGCTCCTGATACTCTTCAGTCTGTTCATCACCAGCATACTCTGTGTATTCTTCAGTATATTGCTGTTCATCAGAATATTGTTCCTGATACTGGTTATCTTCCACATACTCCTGCTGCTGTGAATTATCTTCCTGATAATAATTATCATATTCACCTGAATCCATAGCAAAGTCATCATAAACACTGGCTGTTTCTTCTTCTTCGGTTTCAGTATAACCTGAATAATCAATATACTCAGTCTGCGGGTTATTAACAACCGGTGTTTCTTCTATTGTCGTATTATTACTTACTGGCACACTATCCTCTGGATCCATAGCTGCTTCTTCATCAGCTGAGATAACCTGTAAAACAGCACCTGCAGCCTCAAATTCTCTTTTCAGCTCTTCTACTTTGCTTTCATCAACATTCTTAATAAGAACAGAAGGCATATGGTCAACACAATGAGCTGCTGAGTTCATGTCCAATCCACACAACGTCATGCACAAATCGATCATCAAAATCTCGTCATTATTAAAACTTAATAGTTTAACAGTATATAACATAACATCACCTTCCACTACAGAAAATTATACAATAACCTAAATCTAGCCCGTTGTACAATTCTTATATATTAAGTGTACCATTTGTAAATCCTAAAATCAATAAGTTAAATTACATATGTATTAATTTTTTGTTAAATATTGTAAATTAATGTTTTACTCATCCCAATTATGATAAACCTGCTGAACATCATCGTCATCATCAAGTAAATCAAGAGTTTTGTTCATGTTCTTTATATCTTTTTCATCCTCAAGTTTAACCCATGTCTGAGGTATCATAGTTACATCAGCCTCAACCATAGGAATTCCTGATTCTTCAAGTTTCTCTCTTACTTCGCTGAATGCATCTGGATCAGTAAGGATTTCAAAGCTGTCCTCTTCTTCATTAAAATCATCTGCACCTGCGTCAAGAGCAAGCATCATAAGTTCATCTGCATCCATGCTGCACTCTTCTTTATCTATAATAATCTGTCCTTTTTTATCAAACATAAATGATACGCAGCCCTGTGTTCCTACATTACCATTACCCTTTGTAAAAGCATTACGAACATTAGAAGCTGTTCTGTTCTTATTGTCTGTTAAGGCATCAACAATAATAGCAATACCATTAGGTCCGTATCCTTCATAAACTACATGCTCATAGTTAACTTCATTACCATCACCTGCTGCCTTTTTGATACTTCTTTCAATTGTGTCATTAGGCATGTTATTAGACTTTGCCTTTGCAATAATATCCTTAAGTTTACTGTTGTTATTAGGATCTGGTCCTCCCTCTTTTACTGCAACAGCAATCTCACGGCCTATTCTTGTAAAAATCTTACCCTTTGCTGAATCATTTTTCTCTTTCTTATGCTTAATATTAGCAAATTTTGAATGTCCTGACATATCTATATCCTCCATTTATTTTATCATAGTTTTAATTCTACCAAAAATAGAAATAAAGTACAAGTATTTTGTTTTATACTAAAAGTTTTGCAATCTTATCCATTACAAATGGTGTTTCCTCAGAAGTTCTTACAGCACACATAATAGTATCGTCTCCTGCAATTGAACCCACAATGCCTGAAATCTGAAGGGAGTCAATAGCTGTGGCAACCGCCATGGCCATGCCCGAAACAGTTTTAATTACAACTATATTCTGAGCCATATCCATAGATAAAAAACCATCTTTTAATACCCTTGTATATTTTTCAGTAAGTCCAGACTCCACATTGTTAAATACAACATACTTCTGTCTTCCGTCCTCAGTAGATACTTTGGAAAGTTTAAGTTCCCTTATATCTCTGGATACTGTTGCCTGAGTTACATTATACCCTGAATTCATAAGCATATCGGCAAGTTCTTCCTGGGTTTCAATCTGATTATTATTAATTATCTCAATTATCTTATTCTGCCTTTTTGCCTTCATAAAAAAACTACATCTCCAATCGATTTCTCATTGCTGTTCACACATTACAATTTATCTCTTATTACATCAAAGAATCCGGCTTTAGACATCTTCATAAGTTTTGTTGTCTTAACAGACCTATTGATTTCAATAATGTCCCCAGCCTTTAACTTTATATCCGTTCTGCCATCAAATGTTGCAATGGCCTCATCCTTCTGTGTTTTCTTGCTTTCTAATATCTTAATTCTTATTGTATCATTCATATCAGTGACAATACTTCTTGAATTAAGAGCATGACTGCATATAGGTGTAATAACCATAAGCTTGGAATCCGGCTTTACAATAGGTCCTCCTGCAGAAAGATTATATCCTGTAGAGCCTGTAGGTGTTGAAACAATAACACCATCTCCATGATAACAGCCACATAATTCATCATTTATAAATACCTTACAGCTTATAATTCTTGAAAAACCTGTTCTTCCTACAACAACATCATTAAGAACATTATCGCTAAATACAATATTCCCTGATGATTCAATTGTTCCAGTTAACATAAACCTGTCTTCAATAGTATATTCGTCATTAATAAGCTTATTAACAGTTTCATGAATGTTAGATAATTCAGTTTCTGCTAAAAATCCCAAGGTACCAAGATTTATGCCAAGAAGCGGAATATCCTTATCAAAGAAATCCTTTGCTGCCTGTATTATTGTTCCGTCTCCTCCAAGTACCAAAGCACACTCAGTATTGTTATTTACAAAGTCCATATTGGTAGGATTGCCATTATTAACAAATTCATAATTTTCCTTTGAAGCTATACAGCATGTACCTCCGGCCTCTTCTATAATTTTTACAATATTTCTTGCTATCTCAAAGTTTTTATCCTTATCACTATTAGCAACAATACAAAAATTCTTCATACAAAACCCTGCCCTTATATATCTAGTTCACCATGAGCCTCTTTTACAACGCTTTTTGTTTTCTCCAAAAATTCCTCTGTAAGATAATCATACTTTCCAATCTCTGAATCAATAAGAAGCTCCTTTAGGCTTTCATCATCAAAATCAATGCCTTCTTTGTTAAGATTCATATATATAAGATATTCTATATTGCCTTCAGGTCCTTTAATTGGTGAAAAACTTAAGTCTATTAAATCAAAGCCAATTGCCTTTGCATAATTTGCAACTTTCTTTATAACAGACTCATGAACCGCCGGGTCTCTTACAACACCTTTTTTACCAACAAGTTCTCTTCCTGCTTCAAACTGAGGCTTAATAAGGCAAACCATATATGCTCCATCTTCCAGCAGTCTGGTTACATTGTAAAGTATCTTCGTAAGTGATATAAATGATACATCACATGAAGCAAATTGAATTAATTCACCTAATTTGTACTTTTCAAGATATCTTATATTTGTTTTTTCCATGCTTACAACCCTTGAGTCCTGTCTAAGGGACCAGGCAAGCTGGTTTGTTCCAACATCCACTGCATACACCTTTAAAGCTCCATTTAAAAGCATACAATGTGTAAATCCTCCTGTTGAGGAGCCTATATCCATACATACTTTATCCTTAAGATCTATATTCCATAGTTCTATGGACTTCTCTAACTTATATCCGCCTCTGCTTACATACTTTTGAGAATTATCCTTAACTATAATCTCTGACTTCTCATCAAACATAGAACCTGCTTTATCTTCTCTCTGTCCATTAACAAATACATTGCCTGACATAATAATTGCCTTGGCTTTTTCTCTGGATGCAGCAAGATTCCTCTTTACAAGCAGTACATCTAATCTTTCTTTCACAGTTTCCTCCAGCTTTCAACAATTCTATTATATACAGTTTCACTATCAAGTCCGCACATTTTAAGCAGGAACTCTCTCTCTCCATGTTCCACAAACTCTGTGTCAAGAGCCACCGGAATCTTCTTAATATTTATTCCTGCAATATCAAGTTTTGATATTATGTATTCTCCTATACCACCTATAAATGTGTTTTCCTCCATAGTTACTATAATATCATGTTTCTTGCTCATATTTTCTATTGTATCCATATCTATAGGAGCTGCAAATCTTAAGTTAACAAAAGAATAGTTAATATTATCTTCCTTTAACTTTTCAATAACTTCCTCTGCCACCTTAACCATGCTTCCTAAAGCTACTATAAGTACAGACTTTTTGTCATATTGTTTATTTTCATATAAAACTTCTGCCTTGCCATATTCTAAAGGCTCATTCTTATCCTCAAGTCCTCTGTATGCTGTTCCCTTTGGATATCTTATGGCCACTGGTGCATTAAGTTTTAATGCATATTCTAACATATCACCTAATTCTATATAATTCTTAGGTGCCATAATTGTAAGCTCTGGTATTGTTCTCATATATGAAATATCATATATTCCCTGATGAGTTGCACCGTCAGGGCCTACAATTCCTGCTCTGTCAACCATAAATACAACAGGAAGCCTGCAAAGACAGACATCATGTAATATCTGGTCATAAGCTCTTTGTAAAAATGTAGAATAAACAGCCACTATAGGCTTCGCTCCTCCTGCTGCAAGACCTGCAGCAAATGTCACCGCATGTTCTTCTGCTATACCAACATCAAACATTCTTCCAGGATATTCTTTGTTAAACTTGCTAAGTCCTGTACCATTCTGCATGGCAGCTGTAATTGCAACAATTGAAGAATCCTTCTTTCCTAACTCCACTAATTTGTTAGAAAAAACCTCTGTATATGAAGGCTGTCTGTTTTTAGGCATACACTCACCTGTGCCTGCCACAAATGAATCTATACCATGAAACTTCATAGGATTCTCTTCTGCATATTTGTATCCCTTGCCTTTTTTGGTTACTACATGAACAATAACCGGTTCCTTGGCTTTGCTTGCGGTATTAAAGGCTTTAATAAGTTTATTAATATCATGTCCATCAATCGGTCCTATATAAGTAAGACCCATATCTTCAAAGAACATGCCTGGTATCATAATTCTCTTTATAAGGTCTTTAGAAGAACGTACCTTTTGAACAACAGAATCACCAATTACCGGAACTTTCTTAAGGGCATTCTCAACACCAACTTTAAGATCCGTATATCCTTCTCCTGTTCTTATCTGTCCAAGGTAATTAGCCATTCCTCCTACATTTTCAGAGATAGACATATTATTATCATTTAATACAATAACCATGTTAGACTTAAGATTTGCAGCATTATTAAGTGCTTCAAAAACCATTCCTCCTGAAAGGGCTCCGTCACCAATAACTGCAAATACTTTATAATCTTCACCTAATATATCTCTTGCCTTGGCATATCCAAGTGCTGCTGATATGGAAGTTGAACTGTGTCCTGTATTAAATGCATCACAGTCACTTTCCTCCATCTTTGGAAATCCGCTTAGCCCCTTATAATGCCTAAGAGCATCAAAACCATCTTTTCTTCCTGTAAGAATCTTGTGGGTATATGCCTGATGGCCTACATCCCAAATAAGCTTATCCTTAGGAAAATCAAGGCAAAGATGAAGAGCCATTGTAAGTTCAACTACTCCAAGATTAGATGCCACATGGCCACCTGTTTTACTAATTTTCTTTAATAAAAATCTTCTTATCTCGTAAGCCAGATCATAGTAATATTCTGGCTCAATATCCTTAATATCATTAGCTTTTTGTATCCTGTCTAATAATCCAGACATGTTACTTCATCATCCTTTACTTTTCTCTTTTAACCAGTCGTATAACAAGCTCATTAAGGAATTTGTTATATCCATCAAGTTCCTTTATTCCCTGAAGTGCTCTTTCAGAATAAAATCCTACATATTCCTTTGAAATATCTATTCCATGCAATGTTACATAAGTTGATTTTTCATTCTTTTCATCACTGTTAACAGGCTTTCCAAGAACATCAGTTGTACTTGTAACATCAAGGATATCATCCTGAATCTGAAATGCAAGTCCTATATCAGACGCTATATTCTTTACTTTTTCAACAGTTTCATCATTAACCCCTGCAAGTATGGCACCAATCATCATAGATGCCTCTATAAAGGCTCCAGTTTTTAATTCATATATAAAATTAAGTTTTTTAACATCATTAACCATGCCTGCTGTTTCAACATCCACAGCCTGTCCTCCAAGCATTCCATATATACCTGCTTTTTCAGAAAGTATCTTAAATGACTTTATAATACACTGTGTATCTGCTCCTACTTCAAATGCCTTTGCCACAAGTTCATAAGCATAATTAAGAATTCCGTCACCAGCTAAAATTGCTGCTGCTTCACCATACTTCACATGTGTTGTAGGTATTCCTCTTCGCAATTCGTCATTATCAAGTGCTGGCAAATCATCATGCACAAGTGAATATGCATGTAATAATTCAATTGCAACCATGAATATCTCAAGAGCCTGATAATTATAAGTATTATCATATGCTAAAAGTTCATATGTTTCCTTCATAAGCATAGGTCTTATTCTTTTCCCTGGTGCAAAAACACTGTAATTCATGGCTTTTATAATATTTTCCTGAAATCCCTCCTCCTTTGGAAGGTACAGTTTCATAACATTTTCTATGTATTTTGTCTTGGCTTTTAATTCTGAATCAAAATCAAATATATCCTCTTGCATCTTATCACTCCATATTCTCATCCTGCATGCTTTCTTTTATAACCATAATCTCTTTTTCCATCTTATCGAGATTATCAGAACATTCTTTAATTAACTTCATACCTTTGGTATAAATCTTATATGATTCATCAAGACTGATATTATTGTCTTCAAGTTTACTCATAATATCATTAATCTGTTCAAACTTTTCTTCAAGCTTCATAATACTCCATCCTTACTTATTCCATGAATAATTGTTTTTCTTTACATCTGTTACCTTTGCCTTAATATTTCCATCAATTAATGCTATATTAATCTCATCATCACACTTTATATTATTTATCGAACAAACAGGCTTATTATCTAAGTCATAAACAAGACCATATCCGCTTTTTAATCTGTTCAGTGGTGATAATGCATTAAGTTTTTCAATATAAAGATCAAGTTCATGTCTCTTTCCCACCAAAACTCTTTTCATACTGTCATCTAATTTATCATATAAGTCAGTAAGATACTGTCTTAACTGCATTATCTTATATGACGGTCCCAGATGATCAAGTCTTACACTCATATTATCAAGCATAAGCCTTTTATTATTTATTATATTATCCATTCTGCTGTTAAGCTGGTTTTTATAATTATTAAGCTTAGTTTCAAATGCTTTATAATCAAATACCGCAAGTTCAGCTGCCGCTGAAGGTGTAGGTGCCCTAAGGTCTGCAACATAATCAATAATAGTTGTATCTGTTTCATGTCCTACAGCTGATATTATAGGAGTATTGCACTCATATACAGCCGTTGCTACAACTTTCTCATTAAATGCCCATAAATCCTCTATGGAGCCTCCGCCCCTTCCTACTATACAGACATCTAAATTGTATGTATCCATCTTCCTTATGGCTGAAGCAATCTTCTCTGCTGCCCCTTCGCCCTGAACCTGTGTAGGAAAAAGATACAGGTTCACATAAGGATTTCTCCTTTTTGTTATATTTATTATATCCTGAAGAGCTGCGCCTGTGCTTGCAGTTATAACACCAATCTTTGTTGCATACATTGGTATAGCTTTCTTCTTATCTTCATCAAAATATCCCTTTAAAGAAAGAATCTTCTTTAATTCTTCAAATCTCATATACAAAAGTCCCATGCCATCAGGCTCTATGCTGCTTGCGTAAAGCTGGTACTTGCCATCTCTTTCGTATATTGCTACTTTTCCATAAACTATGACGCTTTGTCCCTCAGTCATATGAAAAGACAGGCCTCTTCGCATTCCTGCAAACATAACACATGCAATCTGACCATATTCATCCTTCAAGGTAAAATAAATATGCCCCGAAGAATGGTACTTACAATTAGATACCTCTCCCCTGACATATATATTATTAAGCATACAGTCCTGTTCAAACATTCCTTTAATGTAATTATTGACTTGTGTTACTGTATAATTCATATTCCCTCCGTCACAAAGATAAAGGATGAATCATACGACCCATCCTCACTTCGTATAATAAGTTAAATTCACTTTACAACTTTTGCAAGTATTCCATTAACAAATCCAAAGGAATTGTCTCCGCCATAAATCTTTGCAATCTCAACTGCTTCATTAATGGCAACCTTATAAGGAACATCATCTGCATTATGTATCTCATAAACAGCAACTCTTAAGATTGATAAATCAATCTTTGCCATTCTTTTTATCTTCCAGCCTTCTGACGATTCTTCGATAATCTTATCAATCTCTTCAAGTTTTGCACGTATATCTCTGAACTTTGTACAAATCTCATCTATGTCTTTAGCTATAGTATCTTCAGGTTCTTCAAGATGCATTCTTCTTATTCTGTCTTTATAAAACTCAACCTGTTCATCTATATCAGATTCTTCATAATAAGTACTGCAATATAACATCTTAACAAGATGTTCCCTCATCTCTCTTCTATACATCTACAATATCCCCTTACTATTGCATCTTGTCAATATTAATTCCAGCAATTCTTACATCAACAGAAGATACAGTAAGTCCAGTCATGTTCTCAATAGCTGTCTTAACCTTTGCCTGAACTTTGTTTGCTACCTCAGGCACACTATATCCATATTCCATAGTAATAGATACTTCAACGTAAACTTCGCCTTCTTCTAAAACAACTTTAACACCCTTAGAAAGGTTCTTGATTCCAAGCTTTCCAACAAGCTCGTTAGTAATGTTGCCATACATGGCAAAAACACCTTCAATCTCAGTAGCTGCAAGTCCGGCAATAGTAGCAACTACGTCGTCAGCTATCTGAACCTCTCCACAGGAATTACTTTCATATATCTTACTAACAGGTCTCTCTGTCTCATTAGCCATAATTAATACCTCCATCTTATCGTCTTTTCTTTATACCACGTCATTTATATTATATCAAATAATAGAATATTTGCAATACTTTTTTTATCTAGAATTAACGGGTGTTATAACAACATTTTCCGGCAAAACCTCTGTTTTTCTTGTTACCACATCAGTTATAAGTGCAATCTGTTTTTCATCAAGAGAACTTGCATCAATTATTACATCGACAAAAGAATCCGAAATCGTAACCACAGAATTAGCAAAACCTTTAGCTTCAAGCATTATTTCTGTATCATTTTCCTTCTGTGTTTTATCTGCCATATCAATAATCTCATTAATTGCCATTTGTTTCTGTTCATCTGCAGTTTTGTCATTATCCACAATACTCATTAATTCCTCTTTGTTTTTGGCTCTTACCTGTTCTCTTTCAAGTTTTGCTGTATAAAAATAATCCACATCAATTGTGCTGTTAACAAGTATGGCTTCTCCTATATCTTCATTTATATCATTTTCCGCTATATCAGTTTCCACATCTGTTGTAAGTTCCGGACCTCCTGCAAGATCCTCAAATTCCCCCACTAGCACATTATCACTCATTGTTTCTTCACCTAATTCATCTTCTGAAATATCATAAGCCAATTCATCTGTTTTTTCAGTATTATCATATTTTTTATCCTCAGAAAAGTTAAGATAACCAATAACTGCCACCATTATTGCAAAAACTGTAATAATAATCTGATTTTTCTTCATAAATCCTCCTTA
>JAILNW010000093.1 GCA_024691145.1 Lachnospiraceae bacterium | reverse complement strand
GAGTCAGTTGGTGGAAATCATTATGTTATAAAAAATATAGGATTTGTTCCTGATGACAATGTAATAAATAAATGGATAAATGATATAAGCAAAGAATTAAAACAATATGGACTAGAGGTAAATAGTACAGTTGAACATGTACTGCAAGCAAGAAGGACAAGTAATAATGCTCAATTTAATGGCGATATTATAGTTAGTAAAAAAAATAAAAAAAACAGCGATAAACCTCCATTTGAACAGTTAAAAGATGATTTAAAACAAGGTGGAGAACTTGAAACGGCTTTTAAAAAATTATTTAGTACTCAACAATATAAAAATAAAAACATCAAAAATATGGAAGATTTTCTAAAAGAAAATAATACATATGATATAAATTTAAACAATTGTAAATTTAGCAGTCCAACTGGTATATGGTTTTATGTTTTTAGAGCAATAAAAAGTTTACTTGAAGGTGGTGGAATCTCTGATGCAAATAATGCAGAAAATATTTTAAAATATTTTGGGGAAAGAGTAGATACTAAAATTAATGATAGGTTTACTGGTGTTCCAGAAATTGTAGATGTTAATTCTTATTACGACATGTATTCAACAATGACACCAAGAGTAAAGCTTATTTTTAGGTATAATAAATATGAATATAAAGAAGATGGAAAAACAAAAATAGGTTTCAAAGAAGTTGAAATAAATAATACAAAATATTCATTTATAAAATCTTTAAATATGACAGATAATGGTGCTAAAAAATTTAAAATTGTTTTGTACGATAGAGATTTTAACACTCCAATAGATATTGATAATAATGGTACAAAAATGAGCCTTGATCAAATTATTGCGAAAACATTAAATCTTAATAATACTGCATATGAAGAAACAAATGAAAAATTCAATAATGATAGTGCTAAAAAATATAAGATAGCATCAAATAATTTTGGAGATATTATTGGCTTTGAAGCAAAAGGCTCAACAAGCGGTAATTTAGTTATATCATATGGTTTTGGAGAATATAACTCAGATGAAGACCCAGGTAAATATTTAAACGGTATAAAAAATACTATATATAGTGCGCAAAATAGTAATTATGAATATAAAGAAATTGATGGAACAAAATATCTTATGAAAGGAGAGTATACAGATGATAAAGGCAAAAAACATACAGTAGGTCCAAGAAAAGGAAGATGGTGGCATACTAATGCACAAGGAAGTGCAGATGCGGAAGATTATATAACAATGTATGATCAGTCTCAAGCCGTTAATGCATCTACAGCTGAAACTCGTAATTTTGATACATTGATAACTGGATATTCTACTAGATTTTCGGAAGGTGGTATTTATTATGAAATAGAGGCTATACAATACACTGATTCTGAATTAAACAATTATAAAATTTTTCAAAGATATACAAACATAATTGGCACACCTAGTGAAGTTTTATATTCTGTTATGAAAATAGTAGAAGGGTTGTTTAAGAAAAGTATAGATGTGCGTGTTAGTCCAGATTTGGCACAAGAAGGCGGTATTTACGAAGAGGAAGAAGAGGTAAAAGAAGAAAATGAAGAAAATGGTGAAGAAACTGTTATTGGCAAAAGAATAAAAGAGGTTTCTATTTCTTTAGGTTCAAAAGATGCATTAGCTCAATATTTAGATGCTGATGGCAGTGGAAAAATAACAAAAGGAAAAATAGAGGATAACTTAAAACAAAGTAAAGCAAAAATGTATAAAAGTGTTTCCTCTTTATTAAATGACTTATGTGCTGTAATGCCACCAAGACTAGATAAAGATGCTTCAATTGGGGAAGTAACAGTACAGGATGAAAATGGAGATAGTAAGAAGGTAAGTGATGAACGTAAAACATACAGAAGATTTACATATACAGTAATACCTAGTGATACAGGAAACAAAAAAAGTACAGTTATTTTTCATTATCAAAAACCACAAAGGATAAAAAAAATAAGAAAATATGAATGGGGACCAGCTAATTGCAAAAGAAGTGTTGTTAAATCTGTTGATATAAAAACAGAAAATGAATATTCTCTTTTATCAAGTATGACTGTTATAAACAGTAGAGATAAAATTTTAGATAAAACAATTTATCTTAGAGATGGAACAAGACTAGAAACACAAAAGGAAGAAACACAAAAGGATAAAAAAGGAAATAAATTTATAGTACAAGTTGGTAATAAAGCGGATTATATATATTCACCAGGTAATAATCCATTTAATGATGAATCACAAATTGCACTAAGTTACTCACAATGTCTTTATCAAGGAAAAATAACAATACTTGGAGACCCATTCTATAATTTTGATAAATGGATAATACCATATACTTATCCAATTTATTTAAATTTTAGATTACCATATTCTGAAATTGCTATTTATGATAA
>JAILNW010000083.1 GCA_024691145.1 Lachnospiraceae bacterium | reverse complement strand
TACATTTTTAATTGTAACGTATACCAGTTATATTTGACAATATATCTTTAGCCTTTTTAATCCATTTCTAATCTTTTTTAAAGTAAAATGAGCATATCCATACTCCGTTATTAGCCTGCATCAGATGATAGTCCCCTGCTTTCTTCGATTTATTAACCTGTACATACACAAACTCTTCATCACATACAGGAAGTTCTTCTATTGCCTGCTTTATCTCCCAAAGGGTTTCTAATGTTACTGCATTTATTACAACCCTCATGTTATTGTTAACCTTATATAACTTTTTTAAAATTTCCATGAGATTTCCACCACTGCCACCAATAAAAGCATGGGTTGCAATAACATTTTCATCTATTTTATCAGGTGCCTTTCCTTCAATAATCTTAAGATTATCAAGGTTAAACTTAGTCTTATTATCATTTGAAAGTAAGAAAGCTTCTTTCTTTTGTTCAATTGCATAAACTTTTATATTATCTGAAAGTCTTGCAATCTCTATACTTACAGAACCAGTTCCGCTGCCTATATCATAAACCACAGAGTCTTTAGTTAATTTCAATTTACATATACTAAGAACCCTTATTTCTTCCTTTGTCATAGGAACATGAATATCACCTGTTTTCCTTAAGAATTCTTCATCCTTAACGCCACAGGTAATAACATTATTATATACATTATTATTTCTTATGAATATAACATAAAGCCCTTCTTCCTTTAGTTCCATGCATTCTTTAGCAGTCAGCTTAACCACCTTTTCTTCAGGATATGATAACTGGTAGCCTATAATAATATCAATATCTTTAAAACCTGCATTAACGATAACCTCACCAATTCTGTTAATATCATTAACACCTGATGTAATCATAAATATCTTCTTATTACTTCTGATTTTATTAGCTAAATTGTTAAGTTCCTTCCCATGCATGCTGTAAATAGCTGCATCAAAGTAACTTTCTCCAACTTTAGCCGCCATATAGGAAATAGAAGAAATACCTGGATACACCTTAATATCTGCTTCTATCTCATTAACAAGCCTTTTGTAAAGCAGGCTGCATCCACTATAAAATCCCGTATCACCAGAATACAATACAGCAACCTTCATTTTGCTTTCCTTCATATCTTTAAGGTAATTAATTATATCATCAGGCATGTAATAAGGCTTCTTTTCAACCATAGGATTGTATTCTTCAATCATTCTCTTTGCACCAAGAATTACATGGGCATTATTTAAAAATGATGCTGCTTCTTTTGTTATGTTTCCTTTACTTCCCATTCCAATGCCTATTAAGGCAATCTCTAACTTCTTTTTTTCTTCTAATTTAACCCCTGTTAATTCTTCAAGTTTACTAATTACCTCATCATATGACAAACCATTTTCTTCATCTAAAAGCCCAACAACATACATGCTTATTCCTGTATTAACTGCTGCCTCTTCTTTATTCTCATATCCCCCGTTTTTCCCGCTCATCTTTGTAACCATATGGCAAATATTGTACTGTTTTATCAAAGCCTCATTCATGGCGGTGTTAAAAGGTCCCTGCATTGCTATTATATGGCTCATATGAATATCATTTTCTTTACAAATATTAATGCTTTCTATACTAGGTAAAACCCTTACATATAATCTGTTCTTTAACTCCTCATCACCACAGTATAAAGAAAGATCTTTGCTTCCTGTTGTAAGAAGAATATTACCCTCTGTATTTTTAAGGATATTTATACACTGCATGTGGCTATCAGCAAATATAATATTACTATTATTATTAATGCCTATATCTCTCTTAAGCCTTATATATTCTGTATCGCATTCATCTGCTGCTATTTTTATATTCTTAGTTACTTCTGTTGCATAAGGATGTGTTGCATCAATAATAATCTCATACTTTCCATTTTCAATAAAGGCCTTCATATCTTCTTTATCCAGTCTTCCCATATGAACATCTGCTTTAATGCAGCTTTCCTTTAATATATCCTCTCCATACTCAGTTGCAACACATACAGTATGAGTAACACCTTTGTTGCTTAAACATTCTGACAATTGTCTTCCTTCACTTGTTCCTGCAAATATAAGTATTCTTTTCACAATTTATAACCTCTTTTTGTTATCATTTTTCCTGAAGCAATTTTACTTAAGGAATTACCTACAAATACTGTTGTAAACATATCAACCTTGGTTTCCCTTAATTCACCCAGAGTACATGTGTTATATTCCATGCCATCTCTTTCAATGTTTTTAACATAGCCACACACCCTGTCTTTATCTATATATTTAAGCAATATATCACAGGCCTTAAGTAAATAGTCCGGTCGTTTGTGACTTGAAGGATTATATATAGCCATGGCAAAGTCTGCCTTGGCTGCTGCCTCAAGCCTTTTTTCTATAAGTTCCCAAGGTGTAAGTGCATCACTTAAACTTATGACACAAAAATCATGATTGACAGGTGCTCCAAGTACCGCTGCCCCGCTGCAGGCAGAGGTTATACCAGCAACCACCTCTATATCAACACCTTTATATTCCTCCAAAAGTTCATACATAAGAGAAGCCATGCCATAAACACCTGCATCACCACTGCATATAACAGATACATTATATCCCTTAAGTGCCTCTTCATATGCCATGCGGCATCTATCAACCTCCTTACGCATAGGAGTTGACAGCATCCTTTTATCTTTAAACCTTTCTCCTAATAATGAAAGATACACAGTGTACCCAACTATAACATCGGAATTATCTAAAACATTTAAAGCCCTAACAGTCATCATATCTTCTTTTCCAGGGCCAATTCCAACAATGGATATATGTGGCTTTTTAACTTTATTATCATCTTTGTTAACTTCACCTATGGCAACAGTCATGCCATCACATGCCTGCTTCTTAAGTATCAGTTTTCCATTACCACCAGTGCCGCACATGGCTGCTCTTTCACAGACATTATCAACACCAACCTGGCTTTTCACAAAATCAGAAGAAGAAAACTCTCCCTTAATTTCATTAAGTTCTTCAGCCGTATATGTTTCAAATGTTAGACCATATTTTTTACTAAAGCTAACAATTGCTTCTTCATTACATTTTATATCTATGGAAGCAATCTTTAAAATCTCACTTAAATCTATATTATTATTAGCAAGTGTTTCTTTAATATAACTTTCAAACTTATCAGTATCCGTTCCTTTTTTACAGCCAACACCAAGTATAAACTTCTTTTTCCTTGGCTTTAATACTATACCCGCATTAAATTCTCTTTCCTCACCTGATATTACAATATCAACATACTCCTTAGGAGGATAAGAAATCCTGTGGATAACTTCCGGAATCCCTTTTATTTTATCCACATATCCACACTCTATTGACATAGTAATTGTGTATCCAGCTAAAACCTTAGATGATATCTTTTTTATATCATCTTTATTGGATATTATCAAATTATTATTCTTGGCAAATATATCTACTGCGAAAGCATTATGTATATCTGTAGCTGTTGTAATAACAGGAGAAGCCTTTAATGAATTTGCAATTCTGTATGCCATATCATTAGCTCCCCCAATGTGTCCTGAAAGTACAGGTATTACAAAGTTTCCACCTTCATCAATAACAAGTACTGCACTGTCCTCAAGTTTATTATTAACACATTCAGAAATTGCCCTTACTGCTATTCCTGTGGCAGATACAAATATTATAGTATCATTTGTTTTAAAATGTTTCTTAGTCCATTCCTTTAGACTTTCTTCAACATTTATGGCCTCCTTTACCATATCACTATCTCCAACATAGGAACTTTTAACATAAAGGCTGCACTCTTCATTAACAATGTTTTTTATTTTCTCCCCTGTTATCATGCCTTTCTTTGTAAAACATATAATATTAATCATAATTAATCCCTTTTACTCTTTCTGTATTCTGTTGAAAAATCAGGTGAATATAGCTTTGACTTTTCATAATTAGTATGTTTTAAAAATTCTCCCACAAGTACAATTGCTGTTTTTGTAATATTATGTTCCTTTGCCACTTCTTCTAAAGTTTCCACTGTACATATATATGCCTTTTCTTCAGGCCAGGTTGCTTTATAAACAATGGCTGCCGGAGTATCTTTTTTATATCCTCCCTCTATAAGTCTTCTTGATAGCTCCTTAAGAAGTCCTGTGCTTAGATAGATAGCCATAGAAGTCTGGTGCTTTGCAAAGCTTTCTATACTTTCCTTTGGAGGTACTTTTGTTCTTCCTTCAATTCTGGTTATAATAAGTGACTGTGATATTCCTGGCAAAGTATATTCAAGGTTAAGAGATGCTGCTGCTCCAAAACAGGCACTAACCCCGGGACAGCTTTCATATGGAATATTACACTTATCAAGTTCATCCATCTGTTCTCTTACTGCACCATATATACTAGGTTCTCCTGTATGCAGCCTTACTATGTTTTTATTCTTTTTTTCTCCTGATTTTATTATATCAAGAACTTCATCTAAGGTTAGTTTTGCACTGTCATGTATATCGCACCCAACCTTAGTATAGTCAAGAAGTTTTGGATTAACTAATGACCCTGCATATATTACAATATCTGCTTTTTTTAAAAGATTCATGCCTCTTACAGTTATAAGATCTTCTGCTCCTGTTCCTGCTCCAACAAAATAAACCACGACTCTGCCTCCTTGCTTTTTGCTAATTCTCCATATTCATTGGAATATAATATACAGTCTATCTTCATTTCTTCTGATGCCGCTCTTTTATTCATATAGTAAATAATTTTATCCATAACATAGTTCATTACTTTATCTTTAAGACCAGCCTCATTAAGTACACCTATTGCTTCCTCTGTTGTGTTACAAGCCATAATTCTTCTTGCATTTTCTGCATCTATATTGCAGCAAATGGCACTTGCCGTTATAATCTCCATTCTGCAGTCTGCTTCCCTTGAATGGGTATTCATAATACCTCCTGCCACTTTAATTAGTTTTCCAATATGACCTGTAAATAAAACCTTTTTAAATCCAAGTTTCTTTGCCATATCTATTGTTTCCCCAATAAAATTGCTGCATTTTATACTTTTTTCTAAGTCATAGCCATATGTTTTTTTCATAAAGTCCAGACCATAATTTCCAGGGGCTATTGCCACATAGTCATAACCTAATTCTCTTCGCTGATTTAATTCTACTTTTATAGTTTCTATAACAGCTTTATTACTCATTGGTTCCACTATTCCGCTTGTTCCAAGTATTGATATGCCACCTTCTATTCCCAGTCTTGGATTAAAGGTTTTCTTAGCAATCTCTTCACCCTCTGGAACAGATATTACTACATTAAGGCTTCCACTATAATCTGCAAGATTACACACCTCAAGAACTTCCTTTGTTATCATTTCCCTTGGAACTTTATTAATTGCATGATTTCCAACAGGCTGGTCAAGACCTGGTTTTGTAACAAGGCCAACGCCCTTTCCCCCTGTTATATAAATACTCTGTGTATCACCATAATTCTCCCCATAGGATACTTCGGCATATATAAGTGCTCCTTTAGTAACATCAGGATCATCCGAATCATCCTTCTTAACTGCACAGGAAACCTTATTCTCCTGTATCTTTATATCAAGAATAGTTGCATTATATGTGATTTTCTTTGGAGTTTCTATACTGATGTTCTCTTTAACAATGCCTGTTAAAAGCATATATGCTGCTGCCTTGGCCGCTGCTGTGGCACAGCTTCCTGTTGTAAATCCGTACCTCATTTTATCCTCCTGATAAACCTAATCTATATTATATAAAATAGCATTACATATAGCTGCTGCTATATTACTTCCGCCTTTTCTTCCTCTGTTAACTATATATGGCACATCTGTTGAAAGTATAAGTTCCTTTGCTGCCTCAACATTTACAAATCCAACAGGCACACCTATAATAAGTGCTGGTGTAAATTCATTATTTTTAATCATCTCATACAATTTTATAAGAGCTGTAGGTGCATTTCCAACTGCAAATATAACAGGCTTCTTAATCTTAGATGCTTTTTCCATGCTTACAGTTGCCCTTGTAACCTGTCTTTCCTTTGCTTCCTTTGCCACATCTTCATCTGCCATAAAGCAGTGAACCTCTCCACCATACTTAACCAATGTTTTTTTATTAATTCCTGAAAGAGCCATATTAGTATCTGTTACTATATCCGCACCATTTTTTATAAGATTCTTAGCAATCTCTATAACACCTTCTGAATATGTCATAGTATCTGCATATTCAAAGTCTGCACTTGTATGTATCACTCGTTTTGTAATAAACTCCTGTTCTTTCGGTATAACTATTCCTTTTTCCTTAAGTTCTTCCCCAATTATCTCAAAGCTTCTCTTCTCTATATCATAAGGAAGAACATATTCTAATTTATTCTCCATTTTTTAATTCCTTACAGTTCAATATTTATTCTAACCTTTTCTACTGCCTCTATAAACTTCTCATTTTCTTCATGTTTCTTAATAGCAATTCTGTAATACCCTTTTTCTAATCCCCTGTAATTACTGCAATCTCTTATTAATATTCCCTGTTTTAACATTTCTTCATATAGATTTACATTGCTTTTTAAGAGAAGAAAATTTGTGCAGGAGTCATAAACCTCTATACCATTTTCTCTTATTTTTTCCACAAGATAACTTTTTTCTCTCTTAATAAGTTCTTTAGTTTCTCTTAGATATTCTTCTTCCTTAAAGCAAGCTGCTCCTGCCTTTTGGGCTATATATGATATATTCCATTCTGGAAGATTCTTTCTTACTTTAATATTAATGCTATTATCAGCACATATCATATATCCAAGTCTGATACCTGCCAGTCCATAGGTCTTTGTAAATGCATTTACAATTATTAAATTATCAAACTCTTCAACGTGTTCTTTCATAGACTTAACATTATCTGATAAATCTATGAAACATTCATCTAATATAACTATTATATCCTCTTCTTTACAATGCTTTATTATTTCCAGCATTATATCATAATCTACAGCAATTCCTGTGGGGTTGTTAGGGTTTGCTAAAAATATCATATCTATATCCTTTGTTAAAACACCTAGTATATCCCTGTCTATCTTAAAGTTTTTTTCTGCTATATTATAATATAAAACACTAGCATCCATTGCATTTACAGCATATTCGTATCCTAAAAATGAAGGTTCTATAAGCAATACCTTATCTGGCTTTATTCCACGAACAATAGCCATAAATAATTCTGATGCACCATTGCCACATGTTATATATTCTTCATCTGTATGCCTATATTCTGCTAATTCTTTTATAAGTTCCCTGCTAAAAATATCCGGATATCTGCTGCAGTTTTCTGCTTCTTTTTTTATAACATTTAAAACCGATTCTGGCATACCAAGTGGATTAACATTTACAGAAAAATCTGTAACAATTACTTTATTATAAATATCTCCTCCATGTTTGCTTTCATAAATCATCTATTGCACTTCCTATCTTCTACTTATTAGTCTTCCAGCCCATCTCATGAAATATATATTCTTTTAATCTGTATATCGTATACAACGGAATACTCCATACATGTGTAACACCGTCCATATTGTCAACAAGCCATTCTAGTTCATCCTCTAAATCCTTTGCTCTGGTCCCTTGCTTCACATGAGAAAATATAAACTTATTATTATCCCTGGCTATCTGAGAAGGAATGGCATTCCATATAAGACGTATCTTTGTAGCAGTTCCAGAATCTGTATGTTTTCCAAAATCATATTCAAACACTGATTGTAATCCCACATTACCATCAAAATTAAAATAAGCCATGTTATCAAATGATGTATTGCCAAATTCCTTTAATATATATGTCTTTCCACACTGACGTACACCTGTTAAAAGTAAAGGTTTTCTATTCTTTTTTTCTTTCCACTTTAATAACTGCTCAAGTATTTGTCTCTTCATTTTCAAATACTGCGAATAGCTGTCTTTAATTCGGGATAATTATTTATATTTTTTGTTAAAGACTGAAATAACATGTTATCTTCAGCAAGCAAAAGTTTTACAGCCTCATCAAATCCGCTTAGAGTCCACACCTTATTTAACTCCATATTTTTAGAAACCTGTTCTTCCATAAGATAACACAATCTGCTTACCAAAAAGGGATATCCATTAGTATAATCTCTAAGAAGTTTTGCAATATATTCAGTATCCATGCCAGTATGATGTTCCTCTTCATATTCATCTAACATGCCCTTAATTCCTATTTCATACAGACAAATCAAGAAATACCTGATTACTGGTTGCACTGTCAACCTCGTCTATTATAAGTATAACTGGTTTATCAGAATGTTTGCAGATTTTTACACAATCCTCTAAACATTGTATAAAATCTCATTTCTTTACTTTCATCTTCTGACTGAATAATTAGCTGATTTACACATTCCTCTAATTCTTCATTATTATCAACAAACTCCAAAAGATTTAAGCAAAAACTATTTGAAAAATCCTTACAAAACCTGTCAGAGTTAACAAATGTATCTTCACCATAGTATTGAAAATCCATTGAGACAGCATAATACTCATCTTTTAATTTCTTTAAGAGTGAGTAAATAGTCGTAGTCTTTCCATACTGTCTGGCACGATTAATTGTAAAATACTTTCCAGCATCAACAAGCTTTTTTATATCTATAATTCTATCGGATAAATCAACCATGTAATTTTTCGAAGGTATACATATAGTTGTTGTATTAAAATGTTTTATTATGCTAATAAATCCCTCCTTAATTTTTTTCAATTATACAACTATGACGCTTGTACTCTTTGTTTTTGCTAGAAAGTGTATTATCATAGTTAATGCCAATTAAAATAATATTCCCCTTGTAATGATAATATCTGTCAACATAATTTTTTTGTTTAATTTGATCAATAGCTTCTAAAGCACTTTTCCCATACTTTAACTCTATAATCAAAGCTGGTTTGTCAGCATACTGAGGTGCTGGCAAGAATGCTAAATCAGCATACCCCTTACCAGTATCAAGTTCCTGAATAGTTGTATAGTATTTTTGAGCTGCATAATATGCGTACTGAACTGTATAACTTAATGCAACTTCATTATTATAATTTTTATTATCTGTTTTATCATGAGCATCTTCAATTAATTGTGCAACTCTGTTTTCATCACATGCCCATGTTGCCTTTAGCAATTCCTGAGATATTTTAAAGTTTTCAAATGTATCTAGCCACTCATTAGATTTTGTTGATACACGAAACTCGTCCATAACTTCATTATTAGGAATAAACACTTCTTTTTTCAAATCATCATATGCCAAATATCCTAGATGAATTAAAAGCGTCAAAATATCATCCTTATTAGTAAATGTCATCATATCATTTTGATATCCCGAAGTATCTATCTTTACTTTAACACCATCCATCATTAATGCCACAGTATCTTTTAAGCCATCTTTATTAATTCTTATATATTCTGCCAAAGCTTCATAAGTTTCTGTATCATTCCAATAGTTTTTAATATATCCATTAGTAATTGCGTTTACAACAGATAAGGGGCTGTATATTGAATATTTACATAAATCTCTATCATTGTTAAAATCTTTTAAGCCATTTACCTCATATCCATTGTACCACTTTTTAATCTCTTCAAAATCCCTATTGTATTTTTTACATAAATCTGTTACTTCATCTTCAGTGAAACCAGTAAATTCGGCAAATTGCATAGGTGAAATCATTGAATATTCAAAAAACATATTCAATGCTGAATGCTTACCATACTTTTTTATAGGCAGAATGCCTGTCATATAAGCAAGTGCAACATATTCTTTATCCTTAAACCAATCTCTTAAAAAATCCAAATATCTTTCTTGTCCAGCTTTATCATCTTTCCTAACTCTAAAAACAGCATCCCACTCGTCTATTATTATTATAAATTGTTTTTTTTCTTCTGCATAAACATCATCAAGTGTCTGTATTAAATCATTTTTATCATAATAATCTACATCCGGATATGCTTTACATATTTCTCTTGTTACCATTTTTTGAAGTTTTTCTAAGGAATCCTCAACACTAATATGATCTTTTATAAATCTTGTCATTACTACTTTTATAACATCAAATCTGTTAAGATACACATCCCATTTTTCAAAGGAGGCTATCTTCTTATCCTCAAATAATTCTCTGCTTGATCCTGCACTATAATATGCATTAAGCATATCAACTGCCATTGTTTTTCCAAATCTTCTAGGACGAGATACACTTATATATCTCTGATTAGTATTAATAAGCTTATTAATATACCCTATCATAGATGTCTTATCAACAAATATATCCGAATTTATAGAATTTATAAAGTTTTGATTACCTGAATTCAAATAAGTTCCCATAATTCCACCTGCCTTTATGTCTTTTACCTAAATTTTACCAATAATTTATAATAAAATCAACATTTTTTCCTTATTCCTCCAATCCCAACAAATTAATGTTATTTTCAAAAATCCTGTAAGAAATTACAATTATTTTGTACTTACTGTTTATAAAGAAAACATTACTATATTTCATTTAGTAAAAACAAAGGAGATTTTAATTATGAAGAAAAAATTGATTATTGTACTCACATCAACAATTATTCTTGTTGTTTTAAGCTACTTTGCTATTAAAAATAACAGCGTAAATGATTCATTAAACAAAACTGCAACAAATACCCTGCCAAAATCTACAGTTATCGCAAAGGATGACAATCTCACATTATCATTTATGCAGCTGGAAAACAATGAAGAAAACATGATTTATAGCCCTTTATCCATAAAGTATGCTTTAAATATGCTGAGGGAGGGAGCTAATGGCAAAACAAAGGAAGAACTTGATAATGTTCTCGGCAATATAAAGCTTAATGGCTATGAAAACATAGAAAATGTACTATCCATAGCAAACTCTGTATTTATAAAGGATACATTTGAAAAAAATATAAGTCCAGAATACATTGATAAACTTAATTCCGTATATGGTGCAGATGTATTCCCTGATTCCTTTTCAAATGCAGAAAGAATTAATAAATGGATAAGTGATAAAACATATAATGAAATAACTGATCTTATAAAAGATGATGATATAGATTCAAACACTGTAATGTTTCTTATAAATGCCGTTGCCATGGATATGAAATGGGAAAATAAATTTGATGTAAATGATGAAAAGGAAGAAACATTTTACTATAAGGATGGCAGTGCTGATACAGTAAATATGCTTGTTAATACTTTCCATTATGAAAATATAGGTTTTTCTGATGAAGATGATATACAATCTATTACAATGCCTTACAAAAAATACGGGGATACACAGTTTGAATTTATAGCTATTATGCCAAAGAAAAAGACACTCCATGACTTTATAAAAGATTCAACACTTGAAAGTATTGATGAAATAATAAATAACCAATGTGATCTTAGTGCTGATAATGTCTCTGGCCACTCTTTAGAGTTACATATTCCAGGTTTTAAATATGAGTATGAGCTTAGTATAGTAGATGACCTAAAAGCCCTTGAAGTTAATGAAGTGTTTACCATTGATGCTGATTTATCTGAAATTTTAAAATCAAAAGCATCAGATTTATACGTTGATGATATAAAACATAAGGCAAAGATTGAACTAACCAGTGAAGGCACTAAAGCAGTTGCCGCAACATCTGTTGAAATAAACAAAAAGAGTTGTGCTATGATGAAAGACCATGTCTTACACTTTAACAAGCCATTTATGTATATAATAAGAGATACAGAAACAAAAGACATATTCTTTATAGGAACATTGTATAATCCACAGTAAAACAACCAATTGGTAAATATTTACATTTTTTATTGAAACTCAATTAATTTAGTGTTATTATTTAATTATAGTGCTACTTCTCACTTATAACATTACATTAATTGGAGGACTCCCTATGAAAAAACTATTATCAAAATTAAGTGTTCGTGCAAAAATAATGCTTCTTACAACACCACTTACTATTTCCATTATTGTTGCAACTATTGTTATTGTTATAAGGGTTCAGCAAACTGCAGATTCATCTAAAGATATTTACTACACTAAACTTTATAATATTAATGATAATCTGTTAAATGCTGACCGAGATTTATACCAAATGTTAATGGCCGCAACACAATACTATAATTTCAGAAATGGATATACTTCTGTTCAAGGTGATAAGGTTAATAAACTGCTTGAAGAAAAATATAATGACTATATTACAAACAAACAGCAATTTGAAGAGCGTACTCAAAGTGCCATTGAAATAGCTTCTAAAGATAAAGAACTTTATACGAAAACCCTTTCTGTAACAGGTGACAATTTTTCAGAATTAGAAGAAAAATTAAATAAAGCTTACATAGAATTTTCTGCCCTCTGGGATGTAGAAAAGAATACTGGTGATTGGAGTAATTATAACGATAAGTTCCATAATGTACGTGATTCTATAGATTCCATGCAGGAAATTACAGAAGCCTGGGCCACTGACAAAGACAAAGTACTTCAAAAAAGCATACAAAGAACAATTAAAACCACTTCGATTTTCTTTGGACTACTTACAATTTTTCTTTTTACACTTGAAGTAATAGTTATTCATGAAATTAGAACTACTCTTCAAAGAACTCAGAAAAACATCGATAAAGTTGCTTCTGGTGACCTTACCGTTAGTTTTCCTGAAGATAGCCGCATAAGCCAGGATGAAATTGGAAGTATGACAAGAAGTGCCAAAGTATTAAGTAATAAGCTTATTGACATAATGGGTACTAGTAACAGTATATCAAAAAAACTTACGAATTCAGGTTCTGAGCTTGCCACTTCCGCATCATTAGCTTCTCAGGCTTCAGATCAGGTTACAAATGCTATCACAGATATTGCAAAGGGAGCCGTTATGCAATCTGAAAACGTCAGAATAGCACTTGATAATACTAAAGAAATGGGTTCAAATATTGATACCATTGTTTCAAATGTAAATGATATGGACAATGTTTCTGTTAAAATGAAACAGGCATGTGATGAATCAATGAATTCTCTATCAAAACTGATACAACAAAGTGGAGAAGTTACAGCATTTGTAAAGGAAATTGGTAATACAATAAATTCTACCAATGATTCTGCAAAGATGATATCTGAATTTACACAAGCAATTACTGATATCTCTGCACAGACAAACCTTCTATCGTTGAACGCTTCAATTGAAGCTGCAAGAGCCGGAGAAGCCGGACGTGGTTTTGCAGTAGTTGCAGACGAGATACACCAGCTTGCAGACCAGTCAAAGGTTAGTGCTGACAAAATTAAAGTTATTGTAGACAAGCTTTTAAATGATTCAGAATCAAGCGTTAATGTATTACGAAAACTTACTGACGGTTTTAAAGCCCAGACAAAACAGCTTGAAGCAACGCAGAATACAATGGAAATTATGAATAAAGATGTTACAGTTGTTCGAGAATCCTCTGCTGACGTAAATTCACGTGTTGTTTTACTTGATGAATCTAAAAATGAACTTTCAGATATCATCAACAAACTTTCCTCAATAAGTGAAGAAAATGCTGCTTCTACTCAGGAAACTAATGCTTCCATGCAGGAGCTTAATTCTACATTTACAGTTATAGCTAATTCATCCAAAGAACTTCAGGAACTTGCTGAAGAAATGAGTGAAACAATAAGTTATTTTAATATTTAAATTATACTACAAAAGGTATACGAAAATGCAATCGTATACCTTTTTATTATATAACAATCATTATCAATAAACACACTATTTCACATAATACTGCTGTTATATACATAAGATTATTGGCTCTTTTAATATCTTCATATTCTGTTTTTCTTGTTTCATCACCTATAAATGGTTTCTTAACAAGTTTTCCAAAATACACAGCATCTCCTGCAAGTTTTAGCCCTAATGCCCCTGCACAAACTGATTCTGTCTGGGCCGAATTAGGACTTTTGTGATTATATCTGTCTCTTTTAAATATATTATAAGCCCTTTTAGCTGAATATATATTTGTCCCTCCAAAGATTCTGCAAATAAAGGCTGCACATATCATAGATATTGCACTTATCCTTGCAGGTATATAATTTACAACATCATCTAATTTTGCTGCAGCTCTTCCAAAATTTATATACTTATCATTCTTATAGCCAATCATAGAATCCATTGTATTAATTCCTTTGTATATAAATCCAAGCACTGGACCGCCAATGGCTGTATATATCATAGGTGCAATAACACCATCTGATGTATTCTCAGCAACAGTTTCTATAGCCGCTTTTGTTATACCCTCTTCATTCAGACAAGCAGTATCCCTTCCAACTATCATAGAAACAGCTTTTCTTGACTCCTCTAAACTGCCACTTTTTAAACAGTCATATACCTTCATGCTTTCTACCCTTAAACACTTAGTAGCAAGTATATAATATGTCATA
>JAILNW010000078.1 GCA_024691145.1 Lachnospiraceae bacterium | reverse complement strand
TATAATAGTTATGCATTAAGAAAAAACTACAATCTAAAAATGGTGAGTAATCTTTGCTTCTGAAACTTCTTCTTGAATATCCCTGATTATATTGAAACTCTGTAAATCTTTCCAAAGTGTATTCAAAATACTCTAAAAACTCCTTTGGAACAAATAAATTCTTAAGTCCAGAATAATGTTCATCTATATATTTATTAAGATTTTCAATATATCCTGAATCTTCTAAAGTTAAAGAATATGGACGTTCCTTCATAAATATATCAAATAACTTTTTCTCTTCTTTACTTAAATTATCTATCTCATTTTTATGTTCTTCACGAAACTTTTTGTTATATTTTACTAAATCCTTTTCATATGTCATAATTACATCTCCCTTACCACATGCGTCCTGCAAGCATTACAAGTTTTATAAAAGTCACACTTTGTATATCTTTTAACTTAATGTTCTCATTAATATCTTCTAATCTTTTATCATCTGCAAAAGCAGCCACAATTCCATCTTCAAAAGCCTCTATTGCATCAGCAACGGCTTTATTAATATCGGCTTTTTTCTCTCCATAAATAATACCAAAGGATACCTTTCCCTGGCTTGCCTTATCTTCTATCTCACCAGGTAACAAAGCCTTAAGAACCTCTTCATTTTCTTTTCTTTCGTTATAACTGTTAACACAGTAGTTTACTGTTTCAGTCAGAAACTCCCTGACGCTCATCTCATCTTTGCTATAATTAACTGATATAGTTGTAATTTTATTCTTTTTACCAGAAACCGACTTTACATTAATATTTAACTCCATAATATACCTCCATGTAATTTCTTATGTATTTATTATATAAATCTCACGGTCAAATTGCAATAGACTATAGTTATACTTGTAGTATAAACAAAACTTGCACCAATTATAAATGTGTGTTAAACTAACATATATTTTAAATAGATGGAGGTATCATATGACTTTACAGCAATTAAAATATATAATAGAAATAGCGGAAACTGGTTCAATTACCATGGCAGCAAACAGGCTTTTTGTTTCACAGCCAAATCTTTCAAAATCTGTTGCTGAATTAGAAAAAGAAATGGGCATAACTATATTTAACCGCAGTAACAGAGGTGTTTATCTTTCAGAAGACGGTACAAAGTTTCTTTCCTATGCAAGACAGATTGTGGAACAGACTCAGCTTCTTGAAAATGAATATAAAGCTGCTCCTCCTCCAAGAAGAGTTTTTTCAGTATCAGCACAGCATTATGCTTTTGTTGTAAATGCATTTGTAAAGCTTGTTCAGGAATATGAAAATACAAACTATGAATTTACCCTTCGTGAACTTAAAACAGCTGAAATTATAGAAGACGTAAGAACCCAAAGAAGTGACATCGGTATAATTTATTTAAGCAATTTTAATCGTGAAGTAATCTGCCACATACTTCAAAAGGAGGAACTTCAATTTGTGTCACTTTTTAAAGCTAAACCACATGTCTTTGTAAGCAAAAACAATCCTCTTGTATGGAAAAAGACTGTTAAATTATCAGATTTAAAAAACTACCCTCGTCTTACTTATGACCAGGGTGTAAAAAACTCATTTTACTTTGCTGAGGAATTGCATATTACAGAAGAAAGTCCCAAAAATATTGTTGTATCTGACAGGGCAACACTATTTAATCTCCTTATAGGGCTTCATGGATATACTATATCATCCGGCATACTTAGTTCTGACCTTAACGGAAGCAATATAGTATCAATTCCACTTGAAAGCGATGAATGTATGGAAATAGGATATATAACAACCTCAGAAAGGCCGCTTAATAAAATAACAAAAAGATATCTTGAACATTTGAATATTTATATTAATAATTTTCATTCCTGATATAACTTTTAGTTATGGCATTGAATAAAAAAACACCATTAACACATTTCACCAAAAGTATGTTAGTATAGAGTTTGAAAAATAACTAGACAAAATGTGAAGAATGTTTTTCCAAGAGTGCACGACTGAAAACGCAGGCGTAGCGGGCTACGTCGAGGCTTTCAGGTGCGTGCTATTGGAATAAACAGGCGAACATTAGTCTCGTTATTTAAAAATCTCTATACTAAACTAGACACATGAAAAAACATACAGGAGGAAATGGTAATGAATACAACAATAATCGGTTATCCTAGAATAGGAAACCTTCGTGAATTAAAATTTGCAAGTGAAAAATATTTTAAAGGTGAAATAAATGCTAAGGAGTTAAATGAGACAGCAAAGAATATACGTCTTTATAATTTAAAACTTCAGAAGGAAAGCGGATTAAACTTTATTCCATCAAATGACTTTTCTTTCTATGACAACGTACTTGATACTGCATTTCTTTTGAATGCTATTCCAGAAAGATATACAGCACTTGGTTTATCATCACTTGATACATACTTTGCTGCAGCAAGAGGATATCAGGGTGAAAATGGTGATGTTAAAGCACTTGCCATGAAAAAATGGTACAACACTAACTACCACTACATGGTACCTGAAATCGAAGATAATGCAGACATAAGACTTACAGGAACAAAGCCATTTGATTTATTTAGTGAAGCTCTTGAAAATAATATAAATACAAGACCTGTAATTACAGGTGCATATACATTTTTAAAGTTAGCCAGATTTACAGGAACAAAAACAGTCACAGACTTTACAGAATCTGTTGCAAAAGCATATATAAGTATATTAGATAAATTTGCATCACTTGGCGCTAAGTGGGTACAGTTTGACGAGCCTTCTCTAGTTAAAGACATGACAGCTTCTGATATAACGCTTTTTGTATCTCTTTATGAGAAAATACTGGCTTCTAAAAAAGATGTTAAAGTTCTTATACAAACTTACTTTGGAGATATAAGAGATTGTTATAAAGACATTTGCTCACTTAACTTAGATGGCATCGGTCTTGATTTTATTGAAGGAAAAGAGACTCTTAAACTTATAAAAGCCAATGGATTTCCAAAGGATAAAATCCTTTTTGCCGGATTGGTAAATGGAAAAAATATTTGGCGAAATAATTATGAAAACACATTAAATATTATAAATGAAATAAAAAAATATACTGAAAATATTGTGCTGAATACATCTTGTTCTCTTTTACATGTACCTTGCACACTTAAAAATGAAGAAAAATTAGATGAAAGTTATAAAAAACACTTTACTTATGCAGAAGAAAAATTAACAGAATTAAATGAATTAAAAAATATTACAGACTCAAAAGAACCATTAAATGAAACATCATTTATTAATAATAAAAAACTTCATGCAGAAACAAGAACAGGCGGTAATCAGGAAATAAGAAATAAAGTTGCTGCCTTAACAGAAAAAGATTTTGTAAGACTTCCTGAATTTGCAGAACGTGAAAAAATCCAAAAGGAACGTTTTAAATTGCCATTATTTCCTTCAACTACAATAGGTTCATTTCCACAGACTGCTGACGTAAAGTCTGCACGTACTGCCCTTAGAAAAGGAAGTCTTAATATAAATGATTATGAAAAATTAATAGAAAACAAAATTGCTGAATGTATAGCTCTTCAGGAGGAACTTGGTCTTGATGTTCTTGTTCATGGTGAGTTTGAACGTAATGACATGGTTGAATATTTTGGAGAATGTCTTGAGGGATATATATTTACAGAAAAAGCCTGGGTACAATCTTATGGAACTCGTTGTGTAAAACCACCTGTTGTATGGGGTGATATAAAAAGAGCAAAACCTATGACTGTAAGATGGTCTACATATGCACAGAGTCTTACTGATAAGCCTGTAAAGGGTATGTTAACAGGACCTGTTACAATACTTAACTGGTCTTTCCCTCGTGAAGATATTTCTCTAAAGGAAAGTGTTTTCCAGATTGCCCTTGCAATAAGAGAAGAAGTTCTTGATCTTGAGGCCAATGGCATCAGTATTATTCAGGTTGATGAGGCTGCATTACGCGAAAAACTTCCTCTACGAAAATCAGACTGGAAAGAGGACTACCTTGACTTCGCTATACCAGCCTTCAGATATATACATAGTGGAGTTAAACCTGAAACTCAGATTCATACACATATGTGCTATAGTGAATTTGCAGATATTATTAAAGACATCGACAATATGGACGCAGACGTTATAACATTTGAGGCTTCTCGTTCTGACCTTGCTATACTTGATGTACTTAAAGAAAACAACTTCCGCACTGAAGTCGGTCCTGGTGTTTATGATATTCATTCTCCACGAGTCCCTTCAAAGGAAGAAATAAAAGATGCCCTTAATAAAATGATTAGCCTTGTTAAAAAGGACAAGTTGTGGGTTAATCCAGACTGTGGTCTTAAAACAAGAGGTAATACTGAAACTATAAAGAGCCTGAAAAATCTTGTTGAGGCAGCAAAGGAGATTCGTTATGAAAACAGCAGAACTATTTAAAAATAAAACAGTATTTTCTTTAGAGATTTTTCCACCAAAACCTGATTCAGATGAGAGTGTTATATACAACACTCTCGATGAACTTACAGATATTCATCCTGACTTTATAAGTGTAACATATGGTGCCGGTGGTGGAAAAAATGGATGTAAAACTATTCAGATTGCTTCTGACATAATAACAAAATACAATACTTTAAGTGTTGCTCATATGCCATGTATTAACCTTACAAAAAATCAGGCTGCTGACATACTTGATGACCTTACAGCCCATGGCATAAAAAATGTCCTTGCTCTTCGTGGTGATATTTCTAAGGATACAATTCCTTCAGGAGATTTTAAACATGCAAGCGACCTTGTTACATTTATTAAAGAACATTATGATATAAATGTTATAGGTGCATGCTATCCAGAAGCACATCCAGAAAGCAACAATCTTAATGAAGATATAAAACATCTGAAATACAAAGTTGATTGTGGTGTTGATCACCTTATAACACAGCTTTTTCTGGATAACAGATACTTTTACGACTTTAAGGATAAAACATTATCCTGTGGAATTAATGTACCAATAGAAGCTGGAATTATGCCTGTAACTAATAAAAAGCAAATAGAGCGAATGGTTAAAATGTGTGGTGTAATGCTTCCATCAAAATTTGTGAAAATACTTAACCGTTATGAAAATAACCCGGTTGCTCTTAGAGATGCAGGTATAGCTTATGCTGTAGACCAGATAACAGACCTTATTGCAGAGGGTGTTTCCGGCATACATCTTTATACAATGAATAATCCATATATTGCACGTAAAATATATGACGCTGTGCAAAATCTTTTGTCTCAGCCTCTTACATACGCTGAAAATAGTTAAAAAAAAGCAGGAACTCCTGCTTTTTTTAGTATAGAGTTTGCAAAATAGCTAGACTTAATGTGACGAATATTTTTCCAAGAGTGTGTGACTGAAAACAAATCTCTATACTAGTTATCTAATATAACTTCTTTTAACTTTCTGTTGTCATAGATAAGTTTAAGTGAGAAGAATGGCTCATTATTAATAAGCTTCTTAAGAAATATCTTATCCCCTTCCCATGCAGGAAGGTCAATAACCTTATCTTTATCAACCCACTCTAAATCTCCCTCATTACACTCTATAAGTTCTCCGCTGAATTCATCTGCAGTAAATAAAAACATAAGCTCGCACCAGCTATTATCCACAAAAGTAATGACTCCTCTGAGTTTCGGGCTTACTATATCAAGTCCTGTTTCTTCCTTTACCTCTCTTATACAGCATTCATGAGGGCTTTCTAAATCCTCAAGATGACCTCCTGTACCAAGCCATAAATCTCGGTTAGGATCATTATTCTTCTTTGTTCTGTGCAGCATAAGATACTTGCCATCTTTCTCTATATAACATAATGTTGTAAGTTCTGTACTCATAATCAAATCACCTTTTACTTGTTAATGCATTTATAGTCTATATCCACAATAAGCTTTGTTAATGGGAAATAATAATATGTCTTCTCATAGTTAAGCTTATCGCCTTTAATCTTTACCTTATTGGCATAAGTTGTTTTTAAAGTACTTTCATAACATAATACTTTGTACTTCTTTCCGTCTTTTGTTTTTATAAAGGTCTTATGACAGTAATTATCCTCTCCCTTTATGCTAAAAATCGTATATAGCACTGATTCTTTTCCTTCAAGAAGATTACCCTGAACCTTGTAGGCCTTTCCTATTGCAACATCAATAAGATACTTATATTCAGGAAGCAGTATAAAAATACTAAATAAAAACGGAAACAGATTCCAGCTTACAAACCCAACGACAAAAGATATAATGGATAAATAAGCATTAAAATGCCCATGAATGTATATACAGTTTGTTAATGCCTCTAGTCTGTTAATTCTTACTTTTTCAGGCTTTTCTTTTTTCTTGAATATGTTCTTTATCTTCATTTTTAACCTCACAAAATAAATTTATCACCTTTTTTATTTTAAATCATACTATATAATAAGGCAATTGTCAAACTTTCACACTTTGTTTTC
>JAILNW010000003.1 GCA_024691145.1 Lachnospiraceae bacterium | reverse complement strand
AAAAGTTCATATATTCAAAGGTATGTATAGTGTTAGTCAGTTCTGTAATAAGCATGGATAAAAGATACCCCGCATACAGCACTGCAAGTGTTCTTGCTGCAACCTGTAATTTTCTTGGATATTCCGCATCCATAAAGATAAGGTATGCTGCAAGGAAAATAGCATATCCCATTATATATTCTAAACACATTATGACTTCCAGGTTGTCCATAACAAGCTTTGATAATCCATAATTAGAAAATGACCACAGTCCGCTTACAAGGGATAAAAAACCTATCTCCATAATTCTTCTGTGCTGCTGTTCAAACTTTCCAATAGACAGCATAAAGAAAAGTATTATCATACCTATAACTATCATAAGTGAAGTTGTAATAACTATAACCAGATTGTCTTTTAGCATATAGTATATATAATCATCTTCATTCTCTATTCTCACTACTTCAATACTGTTAAATGAATTCATTCCATTTACATGTAAATTAATTCTTAACTTTTTCCCCATGTAATCCTCAGGCAAAGATACTGTATATATTCCAAAACCTACAGATTCATTGTTTTCTTTCTCCACATATCCTGTCTGATAAATAAGTTTATCATCAACAAATACATCAACTGTACAATGATATTGATAAAATATAAGAACCGGATGGGCGATTTTCTTCTTAGGAAGAGTTCTTTCCATGGTAATCTCATCCCCAATATTAACAAGGTCAAATGTAAACTTTGAAATATCAACCTCGGTAATAGTCTTATCATTTATAGTAAAATCCCAGCCGGTATTAAGATATATGCACTCTTTTACCGATCTGTTTCTGCCATTATGCACACTATTATAGCACAGCAAAATAAGAAGCATAAATATCAATAATACTATCGTTTTATGCTTCTCAGAAGGTCCTTTTTTAATTGTTTTCATTTCAAGATTACCCTTATCATCTATTCTTATTTTTGAAAACATACTTACCCTTCCCTTTGTGCATTCTATACAATTATTTTACCATTTTTTTACTATTTTTTCAACACTTTAGGAAGAATTTACTAATATTATATTTCAATTAATTCTTTTGATGATTCGGTAAAGTTAACATGCCCGTCTTTTGTAACAAGAATCATATCTTCGATTCTTACTCCGCCAAAATTTTCAATATATATTCCAGGTTCAACTGTTATTACAACACCCTCTGGCACAATATTTTTTTCACTTGGGGAAAATCTTGGTTCCTCATGTATATCAAGTCCTACACTATGACCAAGTCCATGTCCAAAGCAGCCTTCATATCCTGCTTCGTTTATTATTGTTCGGGCAACATTGTCCACATACTCACCTGTGTATCCTGCCTTAACCATGGAAAGCACCTCAAGCTGAGCCTTTAATACCGTATTATAAACTTTCTTCTGTTCTTCATTTGCCTTTCCAACAACTATAGTTCTTGTGGTATCTGAATGATATCCATTATATATGCAGCCATAGTCCATTGTTACAAAATCACCATTTTCTATCTTTTTAGAAGACACTCCGGCATGGGGTTTTGATGAATTAATTCCAGAGGCAACTATAGTATCAAAACTAAGACCAGTTCCTCCATTTTTCTTCATGATATATTCTAACTCTGCTGCTACATCAAGTTCAGTAACTCCTGGCTTAATAATACCAAGTACTTTACTAAATGCAATATCTGCTATATGTTCAGCTTGTTTTAACTGTTCTATCTCATAAGATGTCTTAATATTTCTAAGGCTGTCAAGCTGTAAGTCTAAAGGACAAAGATTACAGCCCTCTAACTCTTTTGATATGCTGTTATAAAAACTATATGATATCTTTTTATTTTCAAAACCTATATTGTTAATGCCATTCTCTAAAGCAATCTCACTTATTATCTTTGCATATGTTTTGTTTTTTGTTTCTATGACAGTATAATCCTTTGCCTCTGCCTTTGCCTGAAATAAATATCTGAAATCAGTAACAAGATACTTTTTATCATTAAGCAATATAATTATTCCTGTATCTCCTGTATATCCGCTTATATATCTCACATTGCTCTGATTATTTACAATAATCATGTCTATATCATTATTATTCATTATGTCTGTAATTCTCTTATAGTCCATAGCCTGCTCCTTATTTGTTAAGACTTTTATTATAAAAATACAATACAATCTTTTCTAAATATCTTTTTAATACAATCTGTATCTCCTCTTTTTTATCTATTGGCTTTACAAGATAACTCTTAATTCCTGTTCTTCTTGCCCCATAAACATCTGTAAATAGCTGATCTCCAACAAAAAGTGTTGTATTTTCGTTTGTTCCCATAATCTCCATGGCTTTTCTGTATCCCTGTCTTGATGGTTTGTTAGCCTTAAATATATAATTTACATCAACATCTTTATTAAATCTTTCAACTCTTTCTCTTTTATTGTTAGAAAGAAGACATACATTAAAACCAATCTTTTTAAGTCTTTCCATAAACTTTATGGCTCTTTCATCAGCATCTGCATCATGTTCCACAAGCGTATTGTCAATATCAAATATTACACCTCTGAAACCTTCATTATATTCCTTCTCAAAATCTATAACATATGTTGAATCATAATATTTATCTGGATAAAACTTATTAAACATTCAATTTATCTTCCCTTCTTATTAATTAGACTTGATATTTTCATAAAAATACATTATCATTATTATAATATCACAAAATGTCGATACAATAAACAAAAAATTTAACGGAGGAACATTTCAGATGAAGAGACGTATTTTAGCATATTTGATATTTATAGATAATAAGATAGCCGAATATAAAAAAGAACCACCAAAAAGTGTTGAAGAGATTGATACTGAGATTTCAAGACATCTTATACAGATTAGCATGTTTCAGCATGAACGCCTTATTCACCTTATTGTAACGGTTCTTTTTGCTATAATTACTATATTTACAATTTTATATAATATCATTTGTCAAAATCAGACAGTGTTTATACTTATTATTGCTTTATTTGTTCTTTTACTGCCTTATATCAAGCATTATTATCTTTTGGAAAATGGTGTCCAGAAGATGTACCTTCAATATGATGAGATGCTTGCTATTAAAGACAGTATGAAAAAAACTAATAAATAGAAAGTATATGCTTTTTATCATTACCTAACTGATACTGAAGTTCTTCTACATTGGAGAACTTCTTTTCTTTTCTTATAAAATCACAGAATAATACCGTAGCCTCCTTGTTATATACATCTTCGTTAAAGTCAAATATATTAACCTCAAGTCCTGTTTTAAAGCCCTCTCCAACAGTTGGTTTATTTCCTATATCAGCCATACCGAGGTATCTTTTGCCATCAATTATCACATAAACCTTGTATACACCATTTGCAGGTAATATCTTCTTTTCGTCAAGTTCCACATTTATAGTAGGAAATCCAATAGTCCTTCCAAGCTGTTTTCCATGTATTATCTTTCCCTTTACAGCATACTTTCTTCCAAGCATTTTATTAGCCGCCAAAACTTCTCCACTTAATAAATATTCTTTAATTAAAGTGCTGCTTATTATTTCTTCCTTATTATTTTCCATCAGCATTTTAAGTTTGCTTATAATAACAGTCTTATAACCATATACTTCCTGCATTTCTTTAATATAGTCAGCACCCTTTGCCCTGTTAATTCCAAATCTGAAATCATCTCCAACAATCACAGCCTTTGTACCAAGCTTTTCCTTAAGAATATTATTTAAAAACTCATCAGGAGTCATATTTTTTATATAATCATCAAGGGGATATGAAATCATATAATCAATTCCATTATCTTCTGCTATATTTCTTTTTTCTTCCTCATTTAAAAGATAAAGGTTTTCATTAATTCTAAGTTCAAACATTACAATGGCATATCCTGTTTCTTTTTTCTGTTTTAAAGCCTCATTTACAAGTTTCATATGCCCCTTATGTATACCATCAAACTTTCCTATAGTTACAATGGTATCTTTTAGCTTAGGTATTTCATCATAATAATAAATCATCAGTCTCAACTCCAAAAAACTATTTCTCTAAGAACATTTTTACTGGCTTTAACATTAGTCTGTTTTCCTGTATGCACTCGTATACAGCTAAAAATATGCCATTTTCGTCGTATATTCTGTACATATCACTGCATTCTGATTTTTCAATATATTTTTTTACCTCATCAAATGGAATCTTATTACCATTCATTATGGCTTTATTCTGCCTTTCTGTTAAATGAATTGCATCATACTGTTTAAATACAGAATCCACAGGCAGTATTTTTTCTTCAATCCTGTTGTTATCTGCCATTTTTCTCACTTCATCCAAAGTAACAGCTTCACTAATATCAAATACACTTACTTTTGTTCTTTTTAATTCTTTTAAACACCCGCCACAACCTAGTTTTTTTCCTATATCATAACAAAGTGTTCTTATGTAAGTTCCCTTAGAACATGCAACACACATTGTAATTTCGTGCTTTTCCATATTGATATCTTTTATATCTATATTGTGAATTGTTATTCTTCTTGCCTTTCTCTCTACCTCAATACCCTCTCTTGCAAGTTCATATAGTTTTTTTCCATTTACCTTAAGTGCAGAATACATGGGAGGAATCTGGTCATACTCCCCAACAAATGACATTACTGCCTTTTCTATTGCCTCTTTAGTTGTATCAATATCGTAAGTTGCAATAACCTCACCAGATATATCCTGGGTATCAGTTTCAAATCCTAATACAAATGTTGTTTCATAGACTTTATCTTTATTAGTTAACATATCACATACTTTTGTGGCACTTCCAAGGCACACTGGAAGCACTCCCGTTGCGTCTGGGTCAAGAGTTCCTGTATGTCCTATTTTTTTCATACGAAGTATACCTCTTAACTTTGCCACCACGTCATGGGACGTAAATCCCTTTTCTTTATAAATATTTATAATTCCATTATACAACTTTTTTCCTCATTTCTACTGATATATAACAAAGTCCGCAACGAAATACCATGTACTGGCTATCCTGCTGCGGACATTTCTGCTTTATTTACTTTCTTTGATATCTTTTATCAGAGTATCAATTATCTCCTTTGAAGTTCCATCCATGCTGCAGCCTGCGGCCTTCACATGTCCGCCACCGCCATGTTTTAAACAAATCTTGCTGACATCTATATCTGAATTAGATCTCATGCTAATCTTAAAACTGCCCTTCTTAACCTCATGCATAAGTATTGCAACCTCAACGCCTTTGGTAACTCTGAGCTGGTTAACAACCCCGTCAATATCCGCTGGTACAGCTTTATGTTTATCCATAAGTTCCTTATCTGCAACGGAAACAATAACTTTTCCATTCTCCTTAAGTTCACTTTTAACAAGAAGCTCACCTAAAAGAACTGTCTGCATGTATGTTTTCTTATAAAAACTTTCATCTATTATCTTAGAATAAGGAACACCTTTTTCTATAAGCTTTCCTGCCATTGACATGGTTTTTTCACCTCTTAGGCTAAAGTTAAATACACCTGTATCATGAATTAAACCTGTATATAGGCACATGGCTGTATTAAGGCTTATCTTATCATATTCCATAAGATAAAATAAAACTTCACATGTAGAACTTGCATCACCTTCAATAACATTATGCTTGCCATAAGCAGGATTACTTACATGGTGGTCAACAACATAAGTATCCTTTGCATTATTAAAGTACTTTTCACTAAAGCCTGTTCTTTTAAGGTCTCCTGAATCAAGACATATGAATAAATCAAACTGCTCTTCTTCTGGATATGTTGTTATAATCTTATCAACATTTGGAAGGTAATCATATGTGTCCTGTACTGATTCTAAATATACAAAAACATCTTTATCCTTATAATTATCAACTATATAATTATACAGTGCTGTGCATGAACCTACGCAGTCACCATCTGGCCTTACATGTCCTGTTATACCTATTCTCTTAGCTGCTTTAATATGTTCAAATAATTCCGACATTCTGCATCCTTCCTTTCAGCAAATTACAAATCCTCTTCAGAGTCATCTGATTCTTCGTCTTCAAAGTCCTCATCTTCATCAAATTCCTCATCATCGTCAATGTCATCTGTATCATCATCAAGATGTTCTTTTGCTACAAGCTCATCTATCATCTTAGACATATTGATACCATACTCAATTGACTCATCAACTTTAAAGATAAGTTCTGGTGTGTTACGAAGATTAATTGTTTTTGCAAGCTGCCCCCTTAAAAATGGAGCAGCACTTTTTAATCCTTTTATAGTATCCTCTGTTTCCTCAGGTGTTCCAAGAACACTTACATAAACCTTTGCTGTCTTTAAATCAGGAGCAACTTCTACAGAAGTAATAGTTGTCATCTTGCTGATTCTTGGATCTTTTATTTCCTGAAGAATAAGTACACTAAGTTCCTTTTGAACTTCACTGTTTATTCTCGTATTCTTAATACTGTTCTTTCTCATATACTACCTCTAAATTTCTATCTAGGAACTTCCTGCATAATATAAATCTCTACGCGGTCTTCCTCTTTAATATCATTAAACTTCTCAAATACAAGACCACACTCGTATCCAGCTTTAACTTCCTTAACATCATCTTTAAATCTCTTAAGTGATGCTAAAGGTCCTTCAAATACAAGCTCTCCATCACGAGTTATTCTTGCTTTAGAATCTCTTACAATCTTACCGTCAAGTACGTAAGAACCTGCAATTGAACCAAGTCCTGATGCCTTGAATATCTGTCTTATCTCTGCATGACCGATAACAACTTCTTCATATACAGGATCAAGCATACCCTTCATGGCAGCCTCTACGTCCTCTATTGCATTGTAAATAACTTTGTATAATCTAAGGTCTACATTTTCTCTTTCAGCAACATCCTTAGCCTGGTTATCAGGTCTTACGTTGAAACCGATAATAATGGCATTAGATGCACTTGCAAGGATAACATCTGATTCATTAATGGCACCAACACCACCATGAATAATTCTTACAGCAACTTCTTCGTTACTAAGTTTTAACAAACTCTGCTTAACAGCTTCTACAGAACCCTGTACATCGGCTTTAACGATGATGTTAAGTTCCTTAATCTCACCAGCTTTAATCTGAGAGAATAATCCGTCAAGTGATAACTTATGCTTAGTATCCTCAAGAAGTTTTTCTCTTCCCTGCTTAATAAATGTTTCAGCAATTGATCTTGCTTCTTTTTCATTTTCAGTTGCAAGAAGAATCTCACCTGCATTAGGTACATCGTTAAGACCTAAAATCTCAACTGGTGTTGAAGGGCCTGCAGTTTTAACTCTTCTTCCGTTATCATCTATCATGGCTCTTACTTTACCATGTGCGCAGCCTATAGCTACTGTATCTCCTACATGAAGAGTACCCTTCTGAACAAGTACAGTTGCAACTGGTCCTCTTCCCTTATCAAGCTCAGCCTCGATAACAAGACCTCTTGCCTTACGGTTAGGGTTAGCCTTAAGTTCACACATTTCAGCTGTAAGAAGAATCATCTCAAGAAGTGTATCAATACCTTCTTTAGTATGTGCAGATACAGGTACAAATATTGTATCTCCACCCCAGTCTTCAGCAACAAGTTCATATTCAGTTAACTCATTCTTTACTCTTTCTATATTAGCACTTGGCTTATCAATCTTATTTATAGCAACAATTATTTGAATTCCTGCTGCCTTTGCATGGCTTATGGCTTCTACTGTCTGAGGCATAACACCATCATCTGCTGCAACTACAAGAATTGCAATATCTGTTGACTTGGCACCTCTCATACGCATTGAAGTAAATGCTTCATGTCCAGGTGTATCAAGGAATGTAATCTTCTCTCCATTAATATCTACAACGTATGCACCTATATGCTGAGTAATTCCACCAGCTTCTCTTGATGTTACATTAGTTTCTCTTATGGCATCAAGAAGTGAAGTTTTACCATGGTCAACGTGTCCCATAACACACACAACAGGTGCTCTCTTAACAAGTGACTCTTCTGGTTCTTCCTCTTCCTTAAGTATCTCTGCTATAACATCAACCTTTTCTTCTTTCTCAGCTATGCAGTTATACTCAAGTGCAACTTCCTCTGCTTCTTCAAATGTAATTTCAGAGTTAATATTTACAATCTTTCCTGATAAGAATAACTTTTTAATAAGTGCAGAAGGCTGAATCTTAAGTTTATCAGCAAGTTCCTTAATTGTAAGTACCTCAGGTAAGATAATTGACTTAATTCCATCATCTGGCTCTGGAGCTACAACCTCAGGTTTTATAAATGCGCCAGCCTTTGGTTTTCCATCCTTCTTCTTCTTATTCTTCTGAACAGTTTTATTTAATGCCTCTAAATTTTCCTTATCGTCATCATATTTATAATCATCATTATTATTCTTTCTATTAGTCCAGTTTCCTCTTCCGCTTCTTCCTACATCAAGAGAACTCTTTGTTGCAGCTGGCTGAGAAAATGCACTTGAAAAGCTGTCATTATTCTTCTGACCTCTGTTGTCACGGCTTCTGTTATCTCTATTGTCCCTGTTATCTCTGTCTTTATTGAATCCGCCTTGTCTGTTGTCGCGGTTATCTCTGTCTTTGTTAAAACCGCCCTGTCTGTTATCACGGTTATTATCTCTGTCTCTGTTATCTCTGTTAAATCCGCCCTGTCTGTTGTCACGGTTAAATCCACCCTGTCTGTTATCGCGATTATTATCTCTGTCTCTGTTATCTCTGTTAAATCCGCCCTGTCTGTTATCACGATTATTATCTCTGTCTTTGTTATCTCTGTTAAATCCGCCCTGTCTGTTGTCACGGTTATTATCTCTGTCTCTGTTATCTCTGTTAAATCCGCCTTGTCTGTTGTCACGGTTATTATTTCTGTTATCTTTATTGAAACCGCCTTGTTTTTGATCACGTCTGTTATTCTGATTGTTCTGATTATTATCTCTTCTTGCTTCGTTTCTTTGTTTTTCTCTGTTTTTCTCTTCAACGTAAGCAGTACCAAGAGAAACTACTCTCTTTTCTTCAGCTTTCTTTGCTTCTTCGGCTTTTCTTGCCTCTTCTGCCTTTCTTGCTTCTTCGGCTTTTCTTGCTTCTTCGGCTTTTCTTGCTTCCTCTGCTTTTCTCGCTTCTTCGGCTTTTCTTGCTTCCTCTGCTTTTCTTGCCTCTTCAGCTTTCTTTGCTTCTTCGGCTTTTCTTGCCTCTTCTGCCTTTCTTGCTTCTTCGGCTTTCTTCTCTTCTTCAGCTTTCTTTATCTCTTTAGCCTTTTCTTCTTTTTTCTTCTTTTCTTCTTTTTCTTTGGCTTTTTCTGCTTTTTCTACCTCTTTAATAACAACCTTTGCTGTTCCTGCGGAACGTGCACTCGAAGGTCTTCCTCCCATACTTCTTGTTGACCTCTTACTTTCTTTGTTTTCTTCTACCGTATCTTTATCATTACTCATATTTTTCAAATATTTTTTATTAATCAAATCAATTTCAGCATCGTCAATATTACTCATATGGCTTTTCACTTCAAAGCCATTATCATTAAGGAATTTAACAATCTCTGTTGACTTAATACCTATCTGTTTTGCATATTCATGTATTTTAATTTTTGACATTATTGCTACCTCCGCTATTCATTGCTAATATCAACTGTTTGCAAGTGGCATCTGCCAATCCCTTATCAAGAAATGCTAACGATGCTCTTTTTTCTTTTCCTAATGCGTGACCCATTTCATGCATATATCCAAATATTTCTACCGGAATACCATAAAATGAACATTTATCTTTAAATAACTTTTTTGTATTATCCGATGCATCTAAAGCCACTATAACAAGTTTAGCTGAACCGTTCTTTACCGCTTTCTCAGTTGATTCCTCTCCGCTTACAAGTTTTCCTGCCCTCATCGCAAGTCCCATATAAGAATACACTTTCTGTTTATGTACTTCGAAATCAGCATCATTAGGTTTCAAACTTCATCAGCTCCTTTTC
>JAILNW010000452.1 GCA_024691145.1 Lachnospiraceae bacterium | reverse complement strand
GAAATCCACGCTCTCAATAATGATCTCCGGCATATGCTTTCCATCTGTGATCTTATCAATTCTGGAATTTAATTCTTTATAATACATAATTGTAGATTCAGGCCCGGTGCCTCCTACCAATCCTATTTTTTTCATATACGATCCTTTCTTCGTTTTAGTCATTATATTATCCTGGAATTAAAAAGTTCTTGCTATTTCCTATTATCCTTCCCTTATGCTCCCACCAATACTCCGTTATAGAACTGCTCTTGAAACGCAATCTGGGCATATATTTCATTCCTGCTCGGAATCCTTACACCTCTGGGCACATTACCATCTTCATCACAAGGAACCACAATCCATTTAGTCTCGTTGTCATCATATCTGTGATAAACAGCAATTACTTTTCCCATAAATTCTTCAACTGCAGAGCTTTCACCCAAGAGATATATGTCCTGCTCTGCTCCGTCTCCCCCAATTATGTCATTAACATAACCATAGTTGACCGGATAATACAGATCCTTGTGTCGAGGGTGATAGCTTCCAATTGGCCGGTCAATTTTGCCAGTAACTACCTTGCCAATAACATCCTGATATCCGTTATCCGGCACAGGATTAAGTTCAAATCCATAAAGGTCTCCCATATTAAGACAGCACTCACCATGTTCATACATTTCTCTGAATTCATCAAAAGTAAGCCATTTTGTCTGATTAACTTCTTTGGTTGTTGCCTTATTTAAATCCGGTTCCTTATCTGTTTCAAAATAAAATGAGTCACGTATCCAGTTTTGGCGCTGTCCGTCATAGGAAGTAGTTACCTTTGTTGCAATAATCTTTGCATCCGAAGGCTCAAGCTTAATTCCGACTTCCTCATATACTT
This sequence comes from Lachnospiraceae bacterium, assembly GCA_024691145.1. Classification (GTDB taxonomy): domain Bacteria; phylum Bacillota; class Clostridia; order Lachnospirales; family Lachnospiraceae; genus JAILNW01. The sequence goes on along the minus strand of JAILNW010000452.1, from coordinate 1,715 downwards.
CACGCAGTGCAGCATCAAGACTTGTTTCACCCAAAATAGAATGGCCTGCAACTGTCTCCCATTTAAGAGGATCTGTATCTTTATCTGCAACTCTTTGTGACATCAGGTATTTACCCGTTTTTGGATTCTTTATCCAAACCATGACCCAAAGATGAAATTCATCTTCTAAAAGATTACCTTGTTCCCCACGAATACAGGTCTTTCCTGTCATTCTTCTGTCTATTGTATATACATCCCACAACTCACTCATTTTTCCTATTCACCTCGATATATCTTTTAGCCTGCAATCCAATTTTCAGATGGAACTATTGTCCTTATATTTTGCTAAGTCATAGTTCATCCATCATTAAAAAGTCTTTCAACTTGTAGTGATAGACAATACTCGTGGAGTAATCAATATCGTCGTTAGTTATTAATATCTTCTTCATGGTATTATCAATACTAGCGAAAGCTGAAAATTCTCTACTATATGTGTTTTCTTCAGCAACACTGTAGGCTACCTGGATCAGAAATATTTTTCCATCTTTTTCCGCTCGGAAATCAATTTCCTTTCCTTTGTTATCATAGACGGTCACAGCATAACCCATGAATAACAATTCGTTAAGAACTATATTTTCCAAGTTGTGAGTAAGATCGAATCGTGTTCCCACCGCTCGGATACTGTTCATGGAAACATCCTCGTCATAAAGCTTATAGTAATAATTCAACTTTGACTTAGCCTTGGGCGAGTAAAGAGCAATGTCTGTTATAACATATGCTTCCTTCAGATATCCAAGATACTTTATGACGGTTGGAACGGATACGGAAACATTCCGGCATTTCATATAGTCCGCAATTGACTTTGCACTGAAGATTCTGGCATTGGAGATTAAAATATAATCCACAATTTTTTCAAATATTTCCCTCTTTCTAATTTTATAGCGGTTCTCTAAATCATTATAGACAATCGTATCATTTAGATCATTGAGGTAGCGTTTCTTAGCATCTGTATTATCCTGTGCAAGTGACGCAGGAAACCCTCCCCATATTAAATAATCTGTGATACTGTAAGATTTTCCGCTTTGCTCAGCGTATTCCATGACTTCCTTATATACGAAAGGTCTTACCCTGAAAGAGACATATCGCCCAGATAGTTCTTTTGTAAATTCTTTGGAAAGAAGTTTCGAATTACTTCCCGATATGAACACGGAACAGTTATAAAGTCGCAATGTGCGGCATGCTTCGTTCCAGCCAACAACATTCTGGATTTCGTCAAGAAACAAATATAACTTTTCTTCGCCCAGTCTCTCCTTCACATAATCAATTAAAGCATCTGCATCCGGAATTATATTTCTTACCTGTTTTAGATCAAAATCCAAAAAGATACAATTCCTGTCTGCCGCCTTAAGTTCATACTGTACCTGTTTCAATATAACCGATTTTCCACATCGCCGTATACCAGTGATTATCTTTACAAGATTACTGTCATAGAAGGGACGTATCTGTTTTAAGTAATGCTCACGTATAATCATATGCATACCTCGAATACTTTTATTCAAAACAATACTACTTTAAGATTTTTCAATCGTCAAGAATTTCTTAAAGTAGTAGTAAAAGATAATTTCATATGATTTATTTTTTAAATCGTAATGTGCGTAAAAATATATTATTTCTTTCTGTTATAATAATAATTCATCAAGTGATGATCTAAATTTATTTGTTAATTAGGATAATGG
>JAILNW010000448.1 GCA_024691145.1 Lachnospiraceae bacterium | reverse complement strand
CATAATCATATTAATGGCTTCAAATATATAACTTGTATCAACCTCAACACAGCGCTCTTCTCTCTCATACTTGTCATGAAGCCTCTTAAGACAACTTACAACATCTGTATCACCATAAGTATTATAATACTCTCTCTGCTTGTTGTCTTCAATAACATCCATAAAATGAGCATGAAGCATGGCCTCATATAATCTGTGCTGATGGATATTGCCTTCAAAATAATTATTATGGGCATATGTGAATGCATCTGTTGTATAATGCATAAACACACCCATCTTAAAACAGTACCATAACTTTGAGTACTTCTCTTTATTAAACTTTTTGTCTATCTTAGCCTCTAACTTATCAAGATATTTATAACAGTTAGGGAAATTATGTCCTCTAAGTTTCTTAATCTTCCATCCCTTCAAATAAGATGCATATATATAATCAGGAATACTGTTTCCAACCATAAATGCAAGTCTGCAACCAAAAGTCTTATCAGAAAGTTTCTTTCCTGCAAGATATCTGCCTATAACTCTGTGACTAACTCTTTTCATATAATCCCTCCTATGTAATCCCTCATGTCTAGAAACCCTTATGTAATAACCTCAAATATATGAAAATTAATAGTCCTAAAGTCCCATACACCTAATACTAATATAACATATTTTTAGTAAAAAGTCCACAATTAATAATTGCCAATTATTGCCAAATAACATTATTGCGTACTGTTCACGCAAAACGTTCTTGTGCATATATTAATTAATAATCCCCATGAGGTACTTTATGGATAATGAGTTTATGCTGGCGCTTTCCGTGCCGGATAATGTTTTTAATGAAAATTCCCAGCTGAATACTGGCTACAAAGAAACAACAAATACCTGGGAACTTATTATAAAATATAATGGCAGCTACAAAGACCTTATAGAATCCCTTAAGGACGTGCTTATAAAATCCGAAGAGCTGCTGTTTTCCTATGCTATAATAATAATCCCTGACTTTGCCGTTACTATCCTTGAATCAAACCAATTCATTGATAATATATACAAACCAGAAAATTATTTTTTCGAAACAGAGATTCCAACAGGAAATGCTGCAAATACAAGTATATTTAACCCGACTTACTCCCTTACAGGTAATGGTGTTTTAATCGGAATAATAGATACCGGCATAGATTATACACACCCAGACTTTAGAAATACTGACGGCACCACAAGAATATTTGCAATATGGGATCAGTCAGTTGATAACAACCCTCCTGATGGCTACTATAAGGGGACACTCTACACCATGGACATGATAAACGAAGCCCTGTCCTACTCCAATCCTAGTGACAGATACCAGATAGTTCCTGATACAGAAACCTTAAGTGGTCATGGAACCCATGTGGCAGGGATATGTGCTGGTAATGGTAATGCCAGTAATAAAAGATATGTTGGTATTGCCCCAGAAAGTACCCTTATTGTTGTAAAACTTGATACCTCGAATAATACAGGCGGCTACCAGACCTGCAGAATAATGGAAGCAATCAATTATCTTATTACTACTGCTGCGGATTTAAAGATGCCAATAGCAATAAACATAAGTATAGGCAATAATTATGGTGCCCATAATGGCCAGACAGTTCTTGAACAGTATATTGATAATGCCTGTAATTACTACAAAAATAACATAGTAATAGGATGTGGCAACAATGGAGCCTTAAGAAAACATTATGAAACCATTCTTTCAAATGACATACAGAAAGCAGACTTTGCAATAACAGAATTTGAAACCTATCTTAATGTCCAGATATGGAAAGACTTTTCTGATTCATTTTTAATAATGATTACCTCTCCATCTGGAAAAGAAATAATGATAAATGAATATATAAACATAACTGCCACCTATATATTAGATAACACCTACCTTTATGTTTACTATGGCACACCTAACCCTGATAACATACTGCAGGAAATCTATATAGCATTTTCCCCTGCAAAAACTTATCTTGACTCAGGCATATGGGGAATATCATTTGTCCCACAAAAAATAACCCAAGGAAGAGTAGATATCTGGCTTTCTTCAAATGCCCAGTTTGCAGAAAGTGGCTTTTTAAATCCCTCATCTGATACAACAATCACAATACCCTCAACCTCATACTACGCAATATCCGTCGGTGCAATGGATACTGTAACCAACCGCTATGTATCATTTTCAGGAAGAGGCTACACAAGAAATAATATAGTAAAACCTGATATTCTTGCTCCAGGAATAAATATAATATCCTGCGCCCCTAATAACAGTTACACTGTAAAAAGCGGAACCTCCATGGCTGCGCCATTTGTGACAGGAACTGCTGCCCTTCTTATGGAATGGGGATTAATAAATGGAAATGATAACTTTATGTACGGGGAACGTCTTAAAGCATATATATTAAAAAACACAAAACCCCTTTCTGGCATAAATAACTATCCCGATAAAAGGGCTGGATATGGTGCATTAAACAGCATAAATGCAATTTTAAAGGAGCTAGTATAATACTAACTCCTTATATCACTATTTATTATTAATATCACCTAACATACTGAAAATATCAAGCTGTTCCTCATTTGTCTTAAAGAACTCAACGCTTTCATTATCAATATTACTTTCATAATTAACAACTACCGTCTGCATCTTATTACCAGCCATCTTCTGTCCAAGAGTGTAATAAACCTCAAACTTAGAAGTCATGGCAGGTGCAACGCCTCTTGTAGGAATAATAATCTGAACATTATTATCCTTAAGCATTGAAAGAATAGGCTCCCATATATAAACATCCTTGGCAGCACCAAATGGATTGTCGATAAATATAGTCTTTGTTATTGAACTGTCATCTATCTCATCTGAATACATACGTGAAATGTAATTAACAATTGCAATAATAAGAAGAATATAAATACCCTGTGACTGTCCTGTACTTCCTACAGCCTCTTCATATCTAAGGTGCCTGCTGTTCTCCTTAATTCTCTCACGCTTATAAAGGCTAAGCTCATACCCCTTTGAATCATCAACTATTACATTAAAAAGACTTCTTCCTGAAAGCTTATCCCTTAGAATTCTCTTCTTATCCTCATCATTGTCAAATGAAGCCGTATCATTTACGATTCTGTCAATATACTTCTCCATCTTTGCAGCCTGTATTTCCTCAGGATAATAATGAATCTTAAGCTTAACAGCCTGAATTTCCTCACCATCAATAAACATAGTTGAATACTTTCCAAACTTCTCAATATCCGCCTTAATTGCAAGACTCTTCTGAATACATTTCTTGTTAAATCTGTTTTTAATTTCAAGAATCTCTGCAAGACTTTCTGTAATATTATCAATCTCACTAAGAAGATAAGATCTGCTTACAGTAAGGTCATTAATCTGTTTGCTTAACTCAGCACTGTCATTTGAAATATCCATCTTTTCAATACGATTTGCATATTCTTCATTAAGTTCAGATATTTCCTTAACACATCTTTCCTTGCTGTCCTTTACCTTTCTTAAAATATTAAAGCTCTTATCCTTATTCTGCTTAATCTTATCCTTTAAGGAATTAACATTCTTAGAAACAATCTCATAATCCTCAATATCCTTAAGAATAATATCACCCTGAACATAACTTACCCCAAGGGATAATGCATATTCCTTAAGTTTTTCCCTTAAAAGATTAATCTTGTCATAATCATCACGAAGCTTTGACTCATTATCCGTAAGCTTTTTAAGCTCACTTCCTAACATATTCTTCATGTTTTTATGATTTCTCATGCCAAGTTCAGGATTAGCAATATCATTTTCATCATCAACTAATGAAACCATTCCTCCAAACACTTCATTCATGTCATAAGGACGATCTTTTCCATAATTGTTATTATAGTTCTCGATACAGTTATTAAGTCTTCCTGTTAACTCGCTAATCATGCCCTTCTTTTCATAAATATTCTCAATAGACACAGATTTCTTATGTTCAAATGTCTTAAGGTTCTGTTCAGCATTATCAAGCTCTAACTCAGTAAAAATAATATCATTATTAGCCTCGTACTCCTTGTAAAAATCAACTGAAAATCCTGCCTTTTCAAGTTTTTTCTCACACTCAGCTATACTGTCGCTATAATTCTTACATAACTCTATAAGATTAGTAACATCAACATTTTCCGTTTCATATGCAGCAATGGCAGCATCTGCCTTTGCATAAATATCCTCATTAGAAAATTTATTAAAATCCTCAATAACAAAGTCTGCATCATAATAACCCATATACTTGTTATTCCAGTCATTTTCCAAAGACTCTTTTCTCTGTTTTAAAGAAACATTATAAGACTCCTTGTTATCAACCTCCACATGAAGGTTCTGCATCTTTGTTTTAATATTTGTTTTTGTTTTTTCCAGGGATACAAGCTCATCATTATAACTCTTAAGGTCATTTACGCCTACTTCCACATGGGAATCAAGGTCTATTCTGTAACCTATGCTTTCCTTTAATTTTAAAACAATCTCCCTGTCTTCCTTTAACTTTTCAAGTGCAGAATAATAACTTTCAATCTCAGTATCAATATCAGATAATTCCTTTCTGAGATTATTATTAATATCCTCTAACTTGCTTACAGCCTTGGTATTGCTTTCATACTCTTTCTTGTTGCTTTCATAGCTGTTCATATAACTGTCTGCAAATGAACAAACCTCGTAATAATATTTCTTGTACATAGAAAGATTATCCATATGGTTTTTAAGTTCTGTATTCTTCTTTAATATGAGAAGTTCCATATTGCTTAGTTCAACACTAATACTGCTCTCATCCTTATCAAGTTCCGAATCACCACACAAAAGCTTTATGCACTCTTTACCTGCCTCATTAGAAACCTTTAAATCTGCAGAGATATCGCTCTTAAGAGCACTTTCCTTAATAATAACAATAATATTATCTACACCTATATGCTCTTTCTTTATCAGTTTTTCAATCTTGTCATAACAGCTGTCCTCACAAACAATTGCATTTGGAAGATATTTATACTTTTCAATAAGCATGGTGCGTTCTATAATATTATCAATTCCGCTAAGGTAATCAAGTCCCGACACAGCCTTATACTTATTCTTATTCATTACAGAACAGATATGAAGAATATCCTCATTCTCCTTTACAACCTTTCCATCCTGCAAAGACTTCTGACGTTTGCTTAATTTATCAAGTTCTGCATGGTTGTCATAAATACATCTCTGCTCATTATTACAAAGGTCATCTATATAATTCTTCAAAGATTCATAATTAGTTTCAGCATTTACCTTTAAAAGATTTCTGATATTCTCAATATGATTCTTCTTCTCCTCATATTCATCAAGGCTCTTCTTGTAATTATCAGCATTTGCATTAAAAAATGCTACTTTCTCTGTATTAATTCCAAGCTCTTTTCTCGCCTTAATCTCACGCTCGTTAAGCTCCTCAATCTTATCAGACTTTAACTCAATCTCATCATTAATTGCAGATAATCTCTTATCAACAACCACAATAAGTTCCTCATCGCTTGCAAATATACTGTCAACACTGGACTCAAGCTGCAGTTTGTGAATCTTCTTTCCAGTTTCATCTATAAGCTTTTTGTTCTTATCAATTTCACTTTCAATAAGCTTTATAAATGACTTTACTTCACCCTGCTTCTGATTAATATTTTCAAGAACATCCTCATGTTCATCTATGCTCTTTCTTGCCTCAATTATACTGTTTTTATTTTCATTAATGTCATTCTCTATTTTCTTAATATTTTCATCAAGAGAAACCTTTATAAATCCGGCAAGTTCCTTAATAACACTCATCATATCAGTATTCTTCTCTTTTCGAAGAAGAAGTTCTTCATTTCTAGTGTCATAATCCTTCTTGTTTTCTTTATATTTTAAATAATAAGACTTACCTTCAATAAAATTAAGATTCTCCTTAGCCTGATTATAACTGTTCTCTATGGCAAGATGTTTATCATTGGCTTCATTTAACCTTTCATTAAGAACAATCAAGTCATTTTTAAGTTTCTCAATCTGAAGAAGTTCAATAATCTGGCTTTCTTTAACATTAATGCCCTTCTTTAAGACAATCTCTTCCCTTACACTTCCTAACCTGCTTTTTACAGTATTATAATAAGCATCTATATTTTTTAAATTATCAGAAAATTCACTATAAAGGTCATCCTTCTCACAAAGAATCTTCTCAAACATTGAAAGTTTCTCTATATAATTCATAAGGGACTGAGCCTGTCTTTCATACTTAGCCTTATCCTTATTCTTAATGGAAAGTTCAACTAACTTATCCTTTATCTCAATAAGAGAATCTGCAAGAAGCATCTCCTCTTCCTTATTATCAAGCTTTGTTTCATTTGCCTTATCAATAATCTCATTAATAAGAAGCCTGTCCACAAGCTGTCTTGCAGACTTATAGTTCTTCTCAATATAAGTTCTTACATGTCCCTCAGACTCATTGATACCACGGACAATATTCCAGTGGCTTTCATAAATTCCAAAATCACAAAGTCTTCTTTTATAACTTTCATTGGTATCAAAAAGTTCCACCTTACAATCCATATAGTTGCCATCCTGAATGGCTTTAAGTTTCTTACGCATATTGCCAAAGGTAGTTCTTTCGTTACCACTTACAAGTTCAAAGTTTCTTATATCATGATTATTGTACTCATTATACATAATCAGATAATTAAAATACTCAACCTCTCCCTTTCCTTCTGTACCCTTCTTGGCACAGAATCCAGTTACAAGATAATTAGCCTTGTATCTTTTCCTGGCTTCCTTGTCAAGCTTCCATTCCACCATGGAGTGAATTGTGTTATTGTTATTAGATGACTTAAAAAGCTTTGAAACCGGCTGTTTCTTATCTAATTCCTGATTAGGAAGTATGGTCTGAAGTATAAGCATCAGAAGAATACTCTTTCCACCACCATTTACAAGGTCATATAAAGCATTATGACAATCAAATTTCATAAGAAAATCATCGTATCTTTGAGTTCCGTCATTATAATTTACATTATTTACTCTGATTCTGTTAATCTGTGGCATACTAAGTCTCCTTACATTGTGGTTTTCTTGCTGTTTAACACAGCATGTATCTCGCTGCCTTTATTCTGAAAATAATACTGTGCTAAGGCATGGAATCTGTCTGTTGGATAATACATATCATTCTCTTCTACGAAAAGAGACTCTTCCTTCATAAGTCTTAGCATCTTTTTAACGTAACCCGCCTTAGAAGTAACACCCGGCCTGTTTTTACCGCTGTCCTCCTGTGCATTATTCAGATAATTAGGTATATTATTCCACTTAATAGCTATATTCTTTAAACCATTGTTATCATTACTTACATCCTCAAGTGCAATTGAAACCTCATCTCCAATAACACTTTTAACCATTTCGTCCATGGCATATATTATCTCATTACCTGTAACATAACTTTTGTATGTTGGTGTCTGTGAATCCATATAGAACTGGACAATAAGCACATAAATAAGAAAATAAATAACATAAAGATCCATGTTGTTATCAATCTTAAGCTTTCTTCTCATTTCTTCATTGCTATATCCAAATGCCTTATTGGAAATGGAGCAGGAAACAAATATAGAATCACAATATTCATCAATAATGGTCATATCAAATCCATCCATAAACTTATGGACAGTATCATAAACA